>JAMOMG010000135.1 GCA_027068695.1 Flavobacteriaceae bacterium | reverse complement strand
ACAACTAATAATTTTTTCATTTTTTTTGTTTTGGAATTGATAAAATATTTTGCGAATATATAAACAAAAATCCAAGTTTGGTTTAATATTTAACACTATTGATATTATTTATTATTTATCATTATGAGATAATAAATACTTATAAAAAATAACGTTAAAATAGCGTGTTGTAGCTTGTTTTAGATTTTATAATAACATTTGGGTAATTACTCTGAAAAAACACGATTAAATCACTTTAAAATGATTTTTAACCATTTTTTATAATATAAATTAAGGAAGAATACTCTTTTGTTTTTAATGCCTTTAAATTTGATAATAACCCCACGTAAAAAGCATTGATAAAATTGCTTTTGCCTGTTTTATATTTTTCACTTAATAAAGAGACATAAAACGAATCAAATTTCATTGGTAGTATATTTACAACATTCATTTGTTGTTTCAAAAATAATTTTCGAATAGCTGTTTTAGAAAAATGCCACAAATGTCTTGGCACATCAAAAGCAGCCCAAAAATGCTTATAGTAAAATGCATCATAACTTTTATAATTTGGAACTGCCACAATTAAAATACCATTAGGTTTTAGCATAGCTTTTATTTTTAAAAGATATGGTTCTAAATCTGGAACGTGTTCTAATACATGCCATAAAGTTATCACGTCAAATTTTTGAGAATTAATTTCTTTCAATTCTGAATATAATACTTGTGAATTAGTTAAAGATAATTTTTTATTAGCTATTTTTTTTGCTTTTATATTTGGTTCTACACCTGTAACATTCCATCCGTTTTTTTTACACATCAATAAAAAATCACCTGTTCCACATCCAATATCTAATATTGTTTTTTGAGTTGTTTTAAATGAATTGATAAGTTTTAATTTATTTTGTAATGCAACTTTTTTAACAATTTGATATAATTTATCTGTAAAAGACTTTTTTGAATCTGTATGAGAAATATAGTTGTCACTCTCATAATAAGAAGCTAATTCTTTACCTATAGGCTTGGGGAAAGTTTCTAGCATTTCATAAGCTGAATTATACAACAAATCAAATTTTTTATTTGATACTGTATAATCTTCACAGGTTAAATAAATCTTTTTTTTAGCATTCATTTAAAAAAGTATTTCATTTTAAATCAAAATAATTAGTACGTTCCACGTGGAACGTTGTAAAATTACCGTCCCATATACACTAATAACACAGAAATATCACTTGGTGAAACTCCACTTATTCTACTTGCCTGTGAAATAGTTATTGGTTTAATTTTAGTTAATTTTTGACGAGCCTCGATTGATAATGATTTTACTTTGGAATAATCAAAAGTTGATGGTATAGCAACATTTTCCAACCTATTTAATTTATCTGCCTGATTTTTTTCTTTTGCTATATACCCAGCATATTTCACATGAATTTCTGTTTGTTCAACTATTTCATTATCTATATCATTTTCTTTAATAAACGCCTCAACTTTTGGTAATTTTTTAAGATCTTTAAAATCTAGTTGTGGTCTAGCTGCTATCTTGAATAACTTCATAGATTGAGGAATTTTAGCTGTTTTCTTGTCCTCTAGAATTGGATTTATTTCAGTAGGTTTAACACTTGTATCAGTTAAAAACTTTACAAATAAATCTGTTTTTGTTTGTTTTTCAATAACCCTATTCATTCTTTCTTGCGAAGCCAAACCAAGTTTGAAAGCCAAAGGTGTTAAACGCAGATCGGCATTATCCTGTCTTAATAAAGTTCTATATTCAGCTCTTGAAGTAAACATTCTATAAGGCTCCTCAGTACCTTTTGTAATTAAATCATCTATTAAAACGCCGATATAGGCTTCATTCCGTTTCAAAATAAAAGGTGATTTTTTTTGAATATTTAAAGCTGCATTAATTCCTGCCATCAAACCCTGAGCTGCAGCCTCTTCATAACCAGTAGTACCATTTATTTGCCCAGCAAAATATAAGTTCTTAATTAATTTTGTTTCTAACGTATGTGATAATTGAGTAGGTGGAAAGAAATCATATTCAATTGCATAACCATATCTAAAAAACTTTACGTTTTCAAAACCTGCAACTTTACGCAGGGCTTTATCCTGAACATCTTCTGGTAAAGAAGTTGAAAAGCCATTTACATACACTTCAGCAGTATTCCATCCTTCAGGCTCAACAAATAATTGATGACGCTCTTTAGTAGCAAACCTATCTATTTTATCTTCAATTGAAGGACAATATCTTGGGCCAATACTTTTAATTCTACCACTAAACATAGGTGATTTTTCAAAACCTGTCCGTAACAAATTATGAACCTCTTTAGAGGTGTAACTCATATAGCAAGACCGTTGCTCACCTAAGGGTTTTGTAGTTGCTAAATAAGAGAATTTTTCAGGGTTTTCAT
>JAMOMG010000134.1 GCA_027068695.1 Flavobacteriaceae bacterium | reverse complement strand
AACAATACCGTTTTCGGAATGATGAATATAGGGTATAGACCTACCGTTAGCGGTAAACACCAAACTATTGAAATTCATTTTTTTGATTTTAATAAAAATTTATACGGAGCTACCATTCAAGTAGAAGTTTTGAAATTTATAAGAAATGAACAAAATTTTAAATCGGTTGAGAATTTAAAAAATCAATTACAAAAAGACAAACAAAATTCTTTAAAGTATATTAACGGCTTACTTTTTGATTAACACAAAATATAGCATCTGTTTATGAAAGTTTTTTTACCAATAATTTTTTTACTGTTTATCTCTTGTAAATCAACTCAAAAAATAAATAAAGTGAGTGAATCTATTATTATAACTACCGAGAATTGTCCCAATAACGGAGTGTGTGTTTTAGAGTTAATTCCAAACAAATCATTGATATTTAAAACGGATGAATTTGGTAATTTATACCCTGTAATTTCAGAAGGTGAAAAAACAATTTTAAAATACACCTACAAAAAAAATCCAATTTCTAAAACACAAGACAGTAATTACACAGAAATTGTTTACGCTGAATTAGGTAAAACAATCACAGAGTTCTCTTTAAACAATGAAGATCTTCAAACTATAAAACTTTATTTTGGGCGTTTGTGTTTTTGCAAAGGCGAAACAGGTTATTACCCCATTAAAAATGGAATATTTAAAATCACCAAAATCGACAGAAAAACTATAAAAATTGATTTTGAGTTTAACATAAATAAAGTTCCTCAAATTATTTCAAAAATAAATGAAACTATTTATTTAAAATCAAATGATACTAATTAGTTGCTTTTAACTTCAATTTATTAAATTTGCTTTTCAATTAAAGGAAAGGAACAATGTTACAAGTAGCGTTTATTAGAGAAAACAAAAAGATTGTTTTAGAGGGTTTAGCAAAAAGAAATTTAAAAAATGCCGAAGAGTTAGTTAACAAAACTATACTGGCGGATGAAGAAAGAAGAACAATTCAAACAGAATTAGACACAGTTTTAGCTGAATCAAACAAATTATCAAAAGATATTGGCCTATTATTCAAATCTGGAGAACGTCAAAAAGCAGAAATTTTAAAGCAAAAAACCATTCTTTTAAAGGAAAAATCAAAAGAATTAACAGAGAGTCTACAAAATAAAGTAACTGAATTACAGGAATTATTATATTTAATTCCAAATATTCCTAATAAAATTGTTCCCGGAGGCACATCAGAAGAAGACAATGAAACAACGTTTCAGGAAGGGGAAATTCCTAAATTACATAAAGGGGCTCTACCACATTGGGAACTTGCAAAAAAATATGATATTATAGATTTTGAACTGGGAAATAAAATTACTGGTGCTGGGTTTCCTGTTTACAAAGGAAAAGGAGCAAAGTTACAGCGTGCATTAATTAACTATTTTTTAGATAAAAATACAAATGCTGGATACGATGAAGTTCAAGTACCTTATTTAGTTAATGAAGCATCGGGCTTTGGAACCGGACAATTGCCTGATAAAGAAGGGCAAATGTATCATGATGCACAAGATAATTTATATTTAATTCCTACTGCTGAAGTTCCTGTTACCAACATTTTTAGGGATGTTATTTTAAAGGAAGATGAATTTCCTATTTGCAAAACAGCCTATACACCTTGTTTTAGACGTGAAGCTGGTTCATACGGAGCACACGTTCGTGGCTTAAATAGGCTACATCAATTTGATAAGGTAGAAATTGTTAGAATTGAACATCCGAGTAAATCTTACAAAGCTTTAGATAATATGGTAAATCATGTAAAAGGTATTTTGCAAGAACTAAAATTACCATACAGAATTTTACGTTTATGCGGTGGAGATATTGGATTTACATCTGCACTAACATACGATTTTGAAGTATTTTCAACAGCACAAGATCGTTGGTTGGAGGTTAGTTCTGTATCGAATTTTGAAACGTTTCAAGCAAACCGCTTAAAGCTTCGTTTTAAGAATAGTGAAGGAAAAAGTGAATTGGCGCATACACTTAATGGAAGTTCATTAGCCTTACCACGTATTTTAGCTGGTTTATTAGAAAACTATCAAACACCTGAAGGAATTAAAATTCCAGATGTTTTGGTGCCGTATTGTGGATTTAATATAATTAGTTAGCGCTTACTGTAATCATTTTTTTATAATAATTCATTTCAACTAAGGCCTCAAAATAGTTGTTTATTTGTCCTTTTTTCATGAATTGTAACGCTCTCTTTTTTGCTGTTTCGTATTGTCTAATTAGTTCTTTCATTATATAAAATTTAGTTGTTTTTTTATATAGACAACTTCCGTGCCAAAATGTTACAAGGCTTGTTTAAGAATAAGTTCATTTTATAAAAACTTTAACACTTGTTTGGTTATCTTTGGCTTAGTT
>JAMOMG010000133.1 GCA_027068695.1 Flavobacteriaceae bacterium | reverse complement strand
TGTTGGCTATGGGATGGCGTGGAGGACTAGTAGTCTTTTTCTCTGTACCTCTAACTTTTGCCTTAACGTTATTTAGTTATTATTTATTGGGCTACACATTAAATAGAATTACACTTTTTGCCTTGGTTTTTGTAGTAGGAATTGTAGTTGACGATAGTATTATAATAGCTGAAAACATGCATCGACATTTTAAGATGAAGCGTTTGCCTTTTATGCAAGCGGCTATCTACGCTATTAATGAAGTTGGGAACCCAACAATACTAGCAACTTTTACCGTAATTGCAGCTATATTACCAATGGCATTTGTTTCAGGAATGATGGGCCCTTATATGAGCCCAATGCCAATAGGTGCATCTATAGCAATGATACTTTCTTTATTTGTTGCCTTAACAGTGACACCTTATTTGGGTTATCACCTGTTACAAGAAAAAGAAAAACAGGATCATAAGAAAGAAAAAGGAATAAAAACAAATTGGATTTATAAGATATACGAAAAAACAGAACGCCCGTTTTTGGATAACATTATAAAAAGATGGGTTATGCTTGGGTCTATCGCTTTACTTTTAGTAATTTCAATAGCGATGTTTTTTACAAAATCTGTAGCTGTAAAAATGCTGCCTTTTGATAATAAAAATGAATTTCAAATTGTAGTTGATATGCCGGAAGGCACAACATTAGAACGAACAGCTGCTGTAACAAAAGAAATTGCGCAAATAGTATCAACAATACCTGAAGTAGTAGATTACCAAAATTATATTGGAACCTCATCTCCTATCACTTTTAATGGTTTGGTGAGGCATTATGATGTGCGTGCAGGTAGTAATATGGCTGATATACAGGTAAATTTATTACACAAATCTGAACGAGATCTACAAAGTCATGACATCGCAAAAATTGTACGTACAAAACTTAAAAAATTATCAAAAAAATACAATGCAAATATTAAAGTAGTAGAAGTTCCGCCAGGACCTCCAGTACTATCAACTTTAGTTGCAGAAGTATATGGTCCTAACTACAAAGAACAAATTAACGTTGCAAAACAACTAAAAGAAATTTTAAAAAATACAGCTAATGTAGTTGACGTTGATTGGATGGTTGAAGCACCTCAAACAGAGTACAAGTTAATTGTTGACAAAGAAAAAGCGATGTTAAACGGTATTGCTCCTCAACAAATTGTTGGAAATTTGACATATTTACTGAAAGAATATCCTATATCAAATTTGTATGATGAGGACTCCTTTAATCAAGTAGCTATTGTAATGGCATTAAGCGACAATGATAAGACCAACTTACAAGATATTTTGAGTCTTAAAATTAAAGGAAAACGAGGTAATGTTGTTCCTATTAGTGACTTGATAAAAGTTGAAAAAGACACCTTAGAAAAAACTATTTTTAGAAAAGATCAGAAACAGGTTGTTTATGTAACAGCTGACATGGCTGGCGGTTTAGAAAGCCCTGTATATGCTATTTTAGGAATGAAAGATAAGTTACAAGAAATAAAACTTCCAAAAGGGTATAAATTGAATGAACTCTATATGGAACAACCTTCAGATGAAAGTAATTTCACCGTTAAATGGGATGGAGAATGGCAAATTACATTAGAAGTATTCCGTGATTTGGGAACTGCATTCTTGGTAGTTATTCTTATTATTTATATGCTAATTGTGGGGTGGTTTCAAAATTTTAAAACACCACTGGTCATGATGGTCGCCATACCTCTTTCATTGGTTGGAATAGTATTTGGCCACTGGTTATTTGGAGCTTTCTTTACAGCTACTTCATTTATTGGAATGATTGCTTTGGCGGGTGTTATGGTAAGAAATTCTGTATTATTAATTGATTTTATTGAAATTAGATTAAACGATGGAGTTCCTATAAAACAGGCAATTATAGATGCTGGTGCAGTAAGAACTACGCCTATTTTATTAACAACTGGAGCGGTAGTAATTGGTGCTTCAATTATTCTATTTGACCCTATTTTCCAAGGTTTAGCCATATCTTTAGTCGCAGGTGCAATTGTATCAACCCTTTTAACACTTATTGTTGTACCGGTAATTTACTATATGTCTGAAAAAAACAAATGGAATTCTAAAAAACGTTAAGTTAAACCAAATACAATAATTATGAAATTAATAATAATTACAGCCGTAAAAGAGTTTGAAAAAGATATTATACATATTCTTAAAAACTCAGATATTACCATTTTTTCATATAATGAAATTATTGGTTACCGAAATATTCCTCGTGAAGCTAATATTGACAATTGGTTTCCTGGAGAACGAAAAGAAAATAAATCCATCATGTTTTATGCATTTGTAAAAAAAGAAGAAACAGATGAACTATTTGAACAAATCAAAGTTTTCAACGAAAAACAAGAATCATTATCCAAAATTCATATATCTATTTTAAATATTGAAAAATCTAACTAAAAACTAAAAAA
>JAMOMG010000132.1 GCA_027068695.1 Flavobacteriaceae bacterium | reverse complement strand
GGCTCAAGACGTACTCGTTCAGGCACAACAAAGTGGATATGCTGGTTGGAATCAGAATGATGGAACAGGAACACGATTTACACTTATAGATAATATTTTGTCACCAACATATAGTTTATTTCGCGATTCTATGTATAAGTATCATTTAAAAGGTTTAGATGTTATGGGTAGTAATAAAAAAAAGGCTAAACAAACAATTGCAAATTCTATAGAAAATTTAAAAACAATTTTTGATAGTCGTCCAAATGCATTTTTATTACGTGTTTTTATGGATTCTAAAGCAACTGAAATTGCCAGTATATTTTCAGATGGCCCAAGGTTTGATACTTTTAAATTGAAAGAAGATTTACTTAAAATTTCACCATTGAATGCCACCAAGTGGAATGAGATAAAGTAATTTCTTAAAATAAAATACAGGAATGCTTACAAATCTATCTATAAAAAATTATGCTTTAATTGATAATTTATCTGTTAATTTTAAAGATAAATTATCAATTATAACAGGGGAAACGGGTGCAGGGAAGTCTATTTTATTGGGTGCTCTTGGACTAGCTCTTGGAAAAAGAGCAGATTTGTCTACATTAAAAAATACTAAAAAAAAATGTATAATTGAAGCTGAATTTTCTATTTTGAATTATCAATTAAATTCTTTTTTCGAAGAAAATGAATTAGATTTTGAAAAAGAAACGATTGTTAGGCGAGAAATTTTACCCAATGGTAAATCAAGAGCATTTATAAACGATACACCAGTTACATTACAGGTTCTACAAACTTTAAGTGAAAAGTTAATTGATGTACATTCTCAACATCAAACACAGCAATTGTCTAATGTCAGTTTTCAATTTGAAATTATTGATGCACTCGCGAATAACTCAGCTAAAATTGAATCTTATAAAAGAGGATTGAGATTGTATAATGGACTTGTAAAGGAGTTAGAAGAACTTAACAAAAATCAAGAGTTAGCAAAAGAACAGTATGAGTATAACCTGTATTTATTTGAAGAATTAAAAAAGGCTAATTTACTTGAAAATGAACAAAGTATAATTGAAAAAACACTAGATAAACTAAATAATATAGAAGATGTTAAATTAAACTTGCTGGAGGCAAAATCTATTGCTTTTAATGATGAAATTGGTTTGAAAGTTTTGTTAAACTCTATAACAGCTAATTTAAATAAAATTTCTTTATACTCAGATGAATATAAAGAGCTTTACAATAGAGTTTTAAGCCTTAAAATTGAATTTGATGATATTGCTAACGAAGTAGAAAAAGCAACAGAGACTTTAAGTTTTGATGCATCCGAACTAACAAAATTAAATGAAAGGTTGCAGTTAATTTATGATTTACAAAAAAAACATGCTGTAACATCAATTTCCGAGCTATTAGTTATTCAAGAAGAACTCTCTTTAAAAATAACGGATGTAGAGAATTCTACTTCAATAATTTCCAACAAAGAAGAGGAGGTAAATAGTATTGCCACTAAAATTAACAAATTAGCACAGTCAATATATAAACAAAGAATAAAATCAATACCCATTTTTATATCAAAATTAGAAAATATTCTTACTAATTTAGGAATGGAAAATACACGAGTTCAATTTAATTTAGCACATACCAATCATTATTTTGAAAATGGAAAAGATGAGTTGCAATTTTTAATTTCGGCGAATAAAGGGAGTAGTTATGGCGAACTAAAAAAGATAGCTTCAGGAGGTGAATTGTCACGAATAATGCTTGCAGTGAAATCTATTCTTTCAGAATATTCAAAACTACCAACTATTATTTTTGATGAAATAGATGCAGGTGTTTCTGGAGATATTTCTCAAAAAATGGCTGAAATTATGCTACAAATGAGTAATAATATGCAGGTAATTGCAATAACACACTTACCTCAAATAGCAGCAAAAGGTCAGCAGCATTACAAAGTGTACAAAAAAGACATAGCAGATAATATCACTACAAAACTTAGTAAATTAACTGATAATGAGCGTATTATCGAGATAGCTGAAATGTTAGGAGGTAAAAACATTACCAATACGGCAATTGAACATGCCAAGCAGCTGTTAAATTAAGAATTTACTATATTTGCAGCCAATTAAAATAAATCAATAACAAAATACAATTATGTATAACTTACTTAAAGGGAAAAAGGGAATTATTTTTGGGGCTTTAGATTCAAAGTCAATTGCTTGGAAAGTTGCGGAAAGGGCACATGAGGAAGGAGCTAAATTTGTGTTAACAAATGCACCAGTAGCGTTACGACTTGGAACTATTTCAGAATTAGCAGAAAAAACAGGTTCAATTGTAATACCTGCCGATGCTACATCAATGATGGACTTGGAAGAATTGGTTGATAGTGCGGTTGAAGCATTGGGAGGAAAAATAGATTTTGTTTTGCATTCAATAGGTATGTCTGTTAATGTACGTAGAGGAAATCACTA
>JAMOMG010000131.1 GCA_027068695.1 Flavobacteriaceae bacterium | reverse complement strand
GGTCATAAAAACACTTATGTAATCGTTCAGAAATAATGAAAGTAGCAGTTTTAGACATACAAGGAAAAGATACAGGCAGAAAAGTTGAACTTTCTGATGCTGTATATGGAATAGAGCCAAATAAACATGCAGTATATTTAGATGTAAAGCAATATTTGGCTAATAAAAGACAAGGTACTCACAAAGCTAAAGAAAGAGCAGAAATTACTGGAAGTACTAGAAAAATTAAAAAACAAAAAGGTACTGGTACAGCTCGTGCAGGTAGTATAAAATCTCCAATTTTTAGAGGTGGAGGTAGAATTTTTGGCCCTAGACCAAAAGACTATTCTTTTAAATTGAATAAAAATTTAAAAAGATTAGCACGTAAGTCAGCCTTAAGTATTCAAGCAAATGATAACAATATTATAGTTGTTGAAGATTTTGATTTTGAAGCTCCTAAAACAAAATATTTTACGGAAGTTTTGAAAGCCTTTGAAATAGAAAACAAAAAATCTTTATTTGTGTTTGCTGAACCAAATAAAAATGTATATTTGTCATCGCGTAATTTAAAAGGTTCTAAAATCACAACTAACTCTGGTTTAAGTACTTACGAATTATTAAATGCAAATAAAATAATCCTTTTAGAAAGTTCTTTAGAGGGTGTAGAATCTAATTTAAGCAAATAGGTAGAGAGTATGAATATTTTAATTAAACCTATTATAACGGAAAAAGCAACAAATGATAGCGAGTTATTTAATCGTTATGCTTTTGTTGTGAATAAAAAAGCTAATAAACTTGAAATTAAAAACGCTGTTGAAAAAGCATATGGTGTTGAGATTGAAAGTGTAAGAACCATGAACTATCCAGTTCAGCGGAATACTAAATTCACTAAAAGTGGAATGGTGCAAGCAATGAAAGGAGCTTATAAAAAAGCAATAGTTCAGTTAGCAGAAGGAGAGAATATTGATTTTTATAGCAATATATAAGATAAGATAAAATGTCAGTTAGAAAATTAAAACCAATAACACCAGGTCAGCGTTTTAGAGTAGTAAATGGGTTCGACACCATTACTACTGATAAGCCGGAGAAAAGTTTATTAGCTCCGAAGAAAAGATCTGGAGGTCGAAACAATAGTGGAAAAATGACCATGCGCTATATGGGAGGTGGTCATAAGCAAAAATACCGTATTATTGACTTTAAAAGAGATAAAAGTGGTATTCCAGCAACAGTAAAATCTATAGAGTATGATCCAAATCGTACAGCATTTATAGCATTGTTATATTATGTTGATGGAGAAAAGAGATATATTATAGCACAAAGTGGATTGAAAGTTGGACAAAAAGTTATTTCTGGTGAAGGAGCTACTCCTGATGTTGGGAATTCAATGTTGTTGAGCAAAATTCCATTAGGAACAACAATTTCTTGTATAGAGTTACATCCTGGGCAAGGGGCAGTTTTAGCTCGTAGTGCAGGTTCGTTTGCTCAGTTAATGGCAAGAGATGGGAAATATGCAACTATTAAGTTACCTTCAGG
>JAMOMG010000130.1 GCA_027068695.1 Flavobacteriaceae bacterium | reverse complement strand
CCTATGGAAGTTCAAATGTTTAAAGGTGAAGTAAAAGAACTTTTTAAATATGTAAAAAAGTATCAAAACCCTACAATAGAAAAGCAAAAAGTAAAGCAGGCAGCAAAGTTGCTTTCTGAGGCTTCAAGTCCCGGCATATATGTTGGATGGGGAGCTGCTAATGCAGTTAAATATACAGAAGAAATAGCCGAATTATTAGGTGCACCGGTAGCAACAACACTGCAAGGAAAAGCTTCATTTCCTGCTTCAAATAAGTATCATACAGGCTTTGGATTTGGGCCAAATTCGGTGCCAGCTTCTCAAAAAGCATTTAAAAATTGTGATGCAATGCTAGCTGTTGGTGTTCGATTTTCAGAAATAGGTACTGGAAGTTTTGGTGTAAAGGTTCCTAAAAATTTAATTCATGTAGATATAAATTCTGAAGTTTTCGATAAAAATTATCCAACTAAAATAAGTATTGAAGGTGATGCTGAAGATGTACTAAAATTACTAGTTGAAGAATTGAAAAATATAGAAATTACAAAGTCAAGTAGTAAATCAGCCTTAAAAGAAGTAATTAAAAAGGAGAAGGAAAAATATTTTAATGAATGGAAAGAAAAGCAATTAGAAAACAAGGTTTCTCCAGGTTTCTTTTTTGAAGCGTTGACAAAATATACAGATGATGACACCTATTTTGTAGTTGATGATGGAAAACACACGTATTTGGCTGCCGAACTATTACCAATAAATAAGTCTAGGCATTTTGTGTCTCCTACCGATTTTAACTGTATGGGGTTTTGTGTGCCGGCTGCTATTGGAGTGAAATTTATGAATCCGGCAAATAAAGTTGTTGGAATTGTTGGAGATGGAGGCTTTTTAATGACAGGTATGGAAACTTTAACTGCTACAACTTATAAAAAAGGAGTAGTTTATTTTGTTTTTCACGATGGTGAATTAGGTCAAATATCTCAATTTCAAAAAATTCCTCTTAAACGAAAAGTAGCATCAGTTATAGGTAATGTTAATATTAAAGGAATTGCAGATGCTTGCAGGGCTACCTATTTAAATATGGGAAATGATACTGAAATTGAAGAAGTTATGCAAAAAGCATTTCGAGAAGTAGCAAAAGATATTCCTGTAATTGTTGATGTAGCTATTGACTATTCTAAAAAAACATTTATGACCAAAGGCGTCGTAAAAGTTAATTTAGCAAGATTTAGTTTTAAAGAAAAAATACGGTTTATTGGAAGGGCGATGAAGAGACATTTATTAGAAAAATAAGATATTAAAAATACTTATATTATCATTGTGAAAAATTATAATCAAAGGTGTTAAATTATAATAAATTGCTATAAATTTGTTCATTATAAAATAAAAAAATTATGTCTGATACTATAGAGAGAATAAAATGTTTGATTATTGGTTCTGGTCCTGCTGGATATACAGCAGCAATCTATGCTTCTAGAGCCGATTTAAAACCTGTAATGTACACAGGAATGCAAATGGGAGGTCAATTAACAACAACTACTGAAGTTGACAATTTTCCAGGTTACCCTGATGGAACTGACGGAACTGCTATGATGGAAGATTTAAAAAAACAGGCTGAACGTTTTGGTACTGAAGTGAGATTTGGATTGGTTACAAAAGTAGATTTTAGTACTGAAGTAGGAGGAATTCATAAAGTAACAGTTGATGAATCAATTGAAATAGAAGCTGAAACAGTCATTATTTCAACAGGAGCTACAGCTAAATATTTAGGGATAGAAAGTGAACAACGTTTAATAGGTGGTGGTGTCTCAGCTTGTGCAACTTGTGATGGTTTCTTTTATAAAGGTCAAGATGTTGTTGTTGTTGGTGCAGGAGATACTGCAGCGGAAGAAGCTACTTATTTGGCAAATATTTGTAAAAAAGTTACGGTTTTGGTTCGTAAAGATTATATGCGTGCTTCTAAGGCAATGCAAAAAAGAGTTGAAAACACACCAAATATTGAAGTGAAGTTTAATACTGAGATTGATGAGGTTTTAGGTGACAATGTGGTTACTGGTGTTAGAGCTATTAATAATATAACCAAAGAAAAAGAAGTGATAGATGTAACAGGCGTATTTATTGCCATTGGTCACAAACCAAATACAGATATATTTAAAGATGTATTAGAAATGGATGAGACAGGTTATTTAATAACAAAAGGTAAATCTACAAAAACCAATTTACCAGGTGTTTTTGCAGCAGGTGATGTACAAGATAAAGAATATCGCCAAGCTGTTACAGCTGCAGGTACAGGTTGTATGGCAGCTTTAGATGCTGAACGTTATTTAGGCTCATTGGTATAAAAAAAGGAATTATAATTTTAAAGCTCAAACGAAAGTTTGAGCTTTTTTACGTTAAGGCATTAAGGGGAAACGTTTTCGTTATTTTAATCAATAATAAATGCACCACATTAATTAACTGCGTAATTTTGTTAAAAATTTAGGAA
>JAMOMG010000129.1 GCA_027068695.1 Flavobacteriaceae bacterium | reverse complement strand
ATACTTAAAGCTAATAAATACAAACTGTAATATAAATACAGTTTACTTCTATTTTGGAAAAAAATTAAAAAATGGTATACGAATAAAACGAAAAGACCTCCTCTTATCCACGAAAATATTTCAGAATGAAAATCTAAAAGCATTATTTATCTAGATATAATTTTTTAAATAATTCGGCCTTTCTATTTCTACTTATACTGGCTGTTAACCCATTTGTCATAATAAGTTCTCCTCCTAATCCTTTTAAATATTCTTTGATGTGATTTAGGTTTATTAAATAAGAATTATGAACTCTAAAAAATTCAGAAAATTGAAACTTTTTTTCTACTTCTTTTAGCGTTTTAGAAACCAATATTTGCTGTTCAGATTTTAAGAAAATTGTGGTGTAGCTTTTATCAGATTTTAACATTATAACATCATCTTTATCTAATAAATAAACTTTACCATCAGCAGATATATTAATTTTATCATGATTATTGTCATTTAAATTATTTAACAATAATTGCAATTTATTCTCAAGTAAATCTCCTTTTTTTGATTTTTTGATTTTATCCATTGACGCAAGTAGTTCGTCTTTATCAACAGGTTTTAATAAATAATCAATAGCCGATACTTTTATAGCTTTAAGAGCAAATTCATCATGTGCTGTTGTAAAAATTAGGTTAAAATCTCTATTTTCTACTTTTTCAATCATAGTAAAACCATCCATTTCAGGCATTTGAATATCTAAGAATACAACATCTGGTTTTTGCTCATTAATAATCTTAATAGCTTCAATTGGAGAATTACACGTAGTAATTTCTACATTATCTATATAATTATTTAATTTCCATTCAAGAGCTTCTAATGCGTCTTTTTCATCGTCGACAAGTAATATTTGTAGCATAACTATAGTGGTGACGTTAGATTAATTTTAATGCAAGATACAACTTTTTTATTTTTGAACTTAAAAAATTTAATCCTTAATTTTAATTTTTCTATTTATTTCGTTTCCTAACTCATCAACAACTGTTATCAGGTATTCACCTGATTTTGGTTGAATTTCAATTTCGTGAATATTTTGAGTAATTCCTATAAATTTTTTGTTTAAATACCAAAAAACTTTTGCTTCATAATCTGAATGTACTAATTTTAGTATCAAACTGTTTTTATCACCTTTAAAATTCTTTGTAAAATATATTGTTTCGTTATCTTTTGGAGTTATAAAATCCATAGGATTCTTATCTTCACTTAAGCAATCTTTTCTGAAATTGGGTAATTTTTTATAAAATGGATGGTATTTTTGATAATAAAATTCTTGCAAAGGAGGTAAAACAAACCAACTTTTATGAGTAATGTTTAACTGTCTTTCACAAGATGTATTTACCTGAAATTCTTCGTTTTTATCTAAATGAACTAAAACATGGTAGGGGCAAGGAATTGTTTTTAAACCTGATCGTTGTACAAAAACACTGTCTTTAACCTCACAAATATCACTAGCTCTATAACCGCTTTTACTACAAACAGGTATTTTAACTAATTCATCAAAAGGAAGTTGAAACCAATTACTTTTAGGTAAAACATCAAACACGTCAAATAATATAGGTGCTGCCGTAGAAATACCCACTAACCCTGGTCTTCCTTCTCCATCAGCATTTCCTACCCAAATACCCACAACATAATCTTTTGTGGTTCCTATTGCCCAAGCATCTCTAAATCCAAAACTTGTTCCTGTTTTCCATGCTATCTTATTTGCAGTATTAAAAAACTGCCAATTTTGATTACCTTCTGGTCTGTTTACTTTATTCAATGCTTCAAAAGTTAAATATATAGATCCTGCATCAAAAATTGTTTTTTCTGTTGAAATCTTACCAAAATATGGTTTGAAATTCGCCAAATAGGAAGGTTCTACAAATTCGTTTTTATAATATTTACCTTGTGTATCATCATAATGATTTATTGTTGATGCCATAGAGGCGTAACTTTTACATAAATCCCATAAATTACTTTCTGCTCCTCCTAAAATTAATGATAATCCGTAATGATTTGCATTGTATTTAATATCTTTTAATTTTAATTCTTTTAAATAATGCCTAAACCTGTCTAACCCAAAACTTCGCAACATTCTAACCGCTGGAACGTTTAAAGATTTTGATAAAGCAACACTTGCGAAAACAGCTCCACGATATTTTTTATTAAAGTTTTCCGGATGATATCTTCCTATTTGTGTAGGAACATCTACAACTAACGTATTCGGTAAAATATCTCCCGAATCTAACATTGCTGTATATAAAAATGGTTTTAAAATACTTCCTGTACTTCTTGGCTTATGAATAATATCAACATCTTTTTGGTGGTTTTTTGTAGTTGGCGAATTACCTACATAAGCTAATACTTTTCTGGTTTTCACATCTAAAACTAATACTGCTATATTATTTATTTGATTTTTACTTAATTCTTTATAATGCCTTTTAACAATAAAATTCACACGTTGTTGTAGCTCTATTTTAACAGAAGTTTTAATTCGTTTTCCTTTTTTATTCTTAACTACATTTTGAAGTAAATGAGGTGCTATTTGTGGAATTGCAAATGGTTTTTTTGGTAATTCCTCTTGAATAGCTAGTTTATATGTTAATGAGTCTATTTTTTTATTTAAAAATAATTTTTTTAATAAACGATTTCGTTTTAGAATTAATTTCTGTTGATTTTTACCTGGATAAATTAAACTTGGTGCATTTGGTAAAACAGCCAACGTTGCACTTTCTGCCCAAGATAATTCATTTGATGAGCGTGCAAAATACCTCCACGAGGCAACATCTAGCCCAACAACATTTCCTCCAAATGGTGCATTTGAAATATACAGTGCTAAAATTTTTTCTTTGGAGTAACGAAATTCTAATCGAGTAGCTAAAATAAGTTCTTTTAGTTTTTCAAAATAAGTTCGTTTCTTATTTTTTCGAGAAAGTCTAATTACCTGTTGTGTTATAGTACTACCTCCTCTTTTTATTTGTTTATGCTTAAAATTTTGATAAAAAGCTTTTAAAATTGAAATTGGATTAAATCCTGGGTGTTTATAAAAATAAGCATCTTCAAACTGTACAATACAAGCAGCAAATTTTTTAGGAATACTATCGTTTTGAGGAAACCTCCATTGTCCATCATCTGCAATTCTAGCTCCTAATAATTCTCCTTCAGTACTTTCAATTACCGTTGAGGTCGGATTGTTAAATAACTGTTTTGGTAACAAAAAATAATAAACTGTTCCCAAAATAACAGCTATTATAAATTTGATTTTATGTTTTTTAATAAAATTCACTGTTCTAATCCAACTTATTCTATAAATTATTATGAGAACCTGAAATAAATTTAGGTTAACGAAATTATCACTTTACAACTTCAATCCATTTTCCTTTTGTTCGTGTAAAGTAATCATTGTCGTACATCGCTTCTGCTTGCAAACCATACAGGTAGTATTTCCCTAAATATGATGCATTTAAGAGTACCGTAAATGTTTTAGTTTCATTCTTTTTTAAATTGAAATAAAAGTTCACTTTATCATCTCTGATATCGGTAAAATTAGTATTCCCAGTAGTGGAATTTTCAAAATCCGTGAAACGTGTATTTACAATTTCCCAACCAGACGGAAATATTTCGGTTAAAGCGATATTTTGAACTTCTTCAGGCTTTAAATTACTTACCGTTACCTGTGCTTCAAACTCAGTTCCTTGAATTAATTTTGAGATGTCAATTGTTTTTCCTTGTGTATCTTTATAAGTCACTTGCACACCCAATCCTCGTTTTTCTTCAATTTCTTTTCCTAATGGTAAAATTCCAGAATTTAAAACCGATACAAATACTACATTTGCTTCCTTATTTGTAATTGAAACTAAATTTCGTCCTTCTTTTATGGCTAATTTTCGTTGAGCAATTGCAAATTTTGAAGTTATTTTTTTAGGAGTACTATTATTCAAAGTGTACGCTAGTTTTATTGATTTTCCTCCATTTATTTCAACCATTTTAGCCATTGATAACAAACTATAAGCTGTTGTTTGTGTACTCATCCAAGCGTTAGAAGATAACCTTTTAGCAATATATTTGGCTAATTCTCTAGATTCTTTATTCTTAATTAACAGCATTGTTTCCATAGCCATTGCCCTATTTCTATCTACCGAACCATAAGTATAATAACCGCCTTTACTATTTTCAAAATTAACAGTTGCTGTATTTGCAATTTCAATTGCTGCTTCTTTTTGACCTGCTAAAGCATAAGCTGCGGCCAAACGCCATTTAGCATTGTTTGATAACTCACCAAATTCTCGCAACCTGTTCATTGAAGATAAATCTGGATATCCTGCCAATGCCAACGTGTACAATCTGTAAGCCTGAGCAAAATCTGAGTTGTAATTTTGATAACTTGGTCGCCAATTACGAGCTGTTTGTTTTTGATATTTTAACCAGTTATTCATAAAGGTAAGCGGTAAAACATATCCTTTTTTCTCTGCTTCAATCATAAAATGACCTGCATAACTTGTTCCCCAGTCATTGGCGTAATTTTGCCCCATCCAATAACTTAACCCTCCACTTGGAGTTTGGAAATTTCCTAATTTTTCAATTCCTTTTTTAATATTATCTGCTATTTTTTGTTTTTGCTGAACAGGCAAATCAAAAATATTACCTAAATATAATTGTGGGAAAACACTTGATACAGTTTGTTCAACACAACCATGCGGGTATTGAATTAAATAGTGCAACCTACCTGTAAAATCCATTGGTGGCAAGGTTGAAAATTCAATATTAGCAACATTGGTTCCTACTACCCCAAAAGTTTCAATATCAATTGTTTGTGTGCTATTTGGTTCTAACTCAATAATTATTGATTTTGATGATATTGGATTCGGGTTTACTACATCAATTTCAACTTTATAAGAAGATTTTTCTCCATTTCCTGAAGCAATAACTTCAATTGTACCAATTCCTTTAGCTTTTGAAACATCCAACTGAAAATACACCATTTTTTCATCAGGATTTGTAAATGATACTTTTTGAGAGTTTACACCAATAACTTTAATTCCGTTACTTAACTTTAAATGGACTTCTACATTTTTTACCTTTTTTTCCATTGCAAAAACAGATACGGGAAGTGTTACTTTTTCTCCCGGACTTAATTTGCGTGGTATCGATGCTAAAACCATTAATGGTTTACGAACCGGAATGGTAACTTCAGCTTTTCCATAAGCTGCTTTTTTAGCATCTGCGGCAATAACCATAACTCGAACAGAACCTATGTATTTTGGCATTTGAATTGTATGTGAAGCTGTTTTTCCTTTTGCCAACGTAAAAGGTCCTAAATAAATTACAACTGGTTTAAAACGGTTTGCTTTCTTTGTTTTTCCTGCAACTACATTTCCATCTCCTCCAATTGCAAAAACCTGCTCAATACTTCCTCCATAAGCTCCAATTACATCATCAAAAATATCCCAAGTTTTTACACCTAAAGCTTCTTTAGTATAAAAAGCATTCCAAATTTGTGGAGTCTTAAAACGAGTTAAGTCTAGTAAACCTTCTTCAACAATAGCGATAGTATACGACATTTGTTTTCCGTTTTGTTCGCTTACTTTAATTTTAAACTTCTCTTCCGGTTTCAATACTTTTGGTAATACAATTTTAGGATTTAAACGTGTAGCTGGATCTTCAACTAACATTGGTATTACACCATATAATCGCAGCGGTAAATCATTAGCTGTTGAAGCATGCGGCTGCAATAATGAAATGTTTACATAAACATTTGGAGCCATTTCCTTTGTAATAGGTATTTCAATTTTAGTTTGCCCTTTTTGTGTTTTTTGCCAAATGGTTTGTAGTACTTCTGTGCCATTTTCAATGCTTATTAAAGCTCTTCCTTCAGTCCCTGAAGGAAATGTAATAATAGCTTTTTCACCAACGTTGTATTTATCTTTATCTGAAGAAAACACCAACATTTTTGATGCTTCTGGGTTTTTGGTAGGGCGTTTCCACCAATTTTTATAAAAATAAGCAATTGTTCCCGTAGCATGTCCACTTTTTTTATCGATTACTCGGATTAAAAACCGACCGCCTTCATCATCTGGGATATTTAATGTAAAAGCGCCTTTGCCTTTTGAATTTGTATTAATTTTTAATGTTTTAAATGGTTTGTGGTAGCTGCTTCCACTGTATGATGATAAGTTATCATATGATGAGCTCCACCACCAACGCCATTCTATTTTATAAACTTGAATCTCAATATTATTTCTTGCAATTGGTTTTTCTTCAGAAGATATTGTAACTACATCAAATGTGATATTTTCATCTGTATCATACGAGCTATATGCTTTTATTTTTGGCAACCTTAAACCAATAAAAGAACTGAATGGTGCATAATTTTTTGAGAGAACATCCATAGAAAAATCACCTCCATTTTCATAAGCTTTCGTTAAAAAAGCCACTTTTAACATACCAGGAGCCCTGTTTTCTAAATTTATTTTCTTGTTAATAAATGCATTACCATTTACATCTAATTTTCCTTCAAATATTGTTACCTCTTCAGATGAAAATTCACGAGTTGGATCTTTAAAAATATATTTTGGGTATTTTTTATTGAAAGCATTGGAATTGACGGTAAATTTTGCATTTACCGCTACTTTTATGTTTTTTGCAGGTGCACCGTGTAACCATGCTACATTTAATTTTCCATAAATAGGTTTCTTATTAGATAATACTTTTTCGTTAAAATCTATTTTAATTTTTAAACGGTTAGGCTTAACTGTTTCAACTTTTAATTGTTTGGTAAATTTTGCACCTCCAACAGTTACAACACTATTCCAATTACCTGTTGGGTCAGTATCAGAAGTAGGTATGGTAAATTTATAAAAACCATTTGTACTTTTTGTTTTAACCTGTTTAAAAACTAGTTTTCTACGTGCATCTGTAACTTCTAACTTAATTGGGTGTTCTTTTGGGAGTGGGTTTGCATTGTCATTTAAAATAAATGTTAAGTGAATAGAGTCTCCAGGTCTCCAAACACCACGTTCTCCATATAAAAACCCTTTAAGCCCTTTCTGTAATTTTTTCCCAGAAACATTAAACTTACTTAAAGATAATGAATAGCCATCATCTAACTTTAAATATGTTTTACTTTTTCCTTTTGAAACAATTGCAAAAAAAGCATTATGGTCAACATCCATTCCTGTAATTCCTTCATTATCTGTAACTGCTTGCGCTATTTCTTGCTGTTGATAATTGTAAATAGTAACTTTTGCTTCTGAAATAGGTTTTGTAGTTAAAATATCTGTCACCACAAAGAAGTATGATTTATTTTCTCCTTTTTTAGCTATAACACCGAGGTTTGAAGCTAAAATATTTGTTGAAACTATACGGTCTTCATTATCGTAATATGCTTTTTTACACGGATTATTTCGATCTCTCCAATTATAATAATTATCGTTGTAACTGTAAATTAAATTATCCCAATATTGTTCTTCGCGTTCATCCAAATCTTCTGATTGTTCCGTTGTGTATTCTTGGTTGTCGTAGTAGAAATCATCTTCATAATACTCATCATACTCCTCTTCTTTATTAGGATTCACTTGGCTTCCTTCACATTTATACAATGAATACGCTTGTTTTATACTTAATTCAACCCTATAAATTGCTCCTGGGTCTGATTGTATCATTTTAGATAAATCTATAGCATAAGCTTTCCATTTTCCATTATTTTCAATTTCATTATCAATTAAAGTAATGGTTTTTTTTGCTACTCTTCTTCCAACTCTTCTAATGTTATATCTATTAGTATTTCCTAAATTATTGGTTTGTAAAAACTGTAATATGTTATCTTCAAAAATTTTAATAACTCTTACATCAACTGCTTTTAAATTTACAGCTTCAAAATTAAATTTTAGATTGTTTGAATTGGGTAAAATTACACCGCTAGTGAGTAACCTAATTGCAGGTTTTAGTTGCTCAAATGCAACTTTTTCAGAAAATTGATGCTTTAATTTATAACCATCAATACTTTTTATTCCTTGAAAAACATCAACATCTACAGTTCCAACAATACGGGTTGATGGATATACTTTAAGTATATTACCATTAACAATGTATTTTAAGTTTTTACTATTTTTAATTGCAACTAAACCGCTGAAATTTTGCTGTTTTTTAAGCGGGTCAGAGAAATTAATACTTAAGTGTTGTTCTGGAGATTGAATTACATCAATATTTAAAATTGAAAAATTATTTTTACCTGGAATTTTCAGTATAGATTCGCCTTGATTTTCAATATTTATTTTATTTCCTGTCCAAGATAATAACACCTTAGAATCATCTACAAATCGTTGAACACTGTCTATTTTAAATAAAAATTGTTTACTGATAGAATCTGTACTTTCCCACTTAATTGATAATTTTTTGTTTTTTTGAGTTGCTTCAATCAATGTTTTTGCATTGTTTAATGTTAATACGTCAGCTGTTTTAATAATTCCTTCAATATATTGCCATTCTTTACTGTACGATTGAAAACTTGTAGTAGTAACACTAAAATTTTGTGCTATAGTTTTAAATTTAAATGTATAATTTTTATATTCAGACGGTATATTATTGTATATTTTACCTAAGTTAATGGTTACGGTATATTCTTTATTTGGCTTTAAATGTTGTGAAGGTTGAAAAAGTATATTTCTAGAATTTTGAGCAAATAATTTCCCTTCTATTTCAGGAGAAATACTTAAAATGCTTTTATTGATTTCTTTGTTTGGAATCCAGTAATTTACTTCATTTACCAATCCAATTTTAATGGGTTCAGCAACAGAAACTACCCCTGAAGTTGTATAACTAATATACTTTTTAAATTTAAAAATATTGTTAGTTGTATTTTGAGAAGCTTTATTATTACAAGAAGAGAAAATCACACTAACTACAAGTGCGAAAATTAAATGTTGAAGTTTCATTATAGGTTATTTTTATTGTTTAGCTAATTTTTTATGAAATTACTAAAAAACAATAAATAAAAGCTGAAAAACTCAAGTAATCTGAGGAATATTTGTCACTCTCATAAGATTACTTCACCATACACTCCTTGAGGTGGCAAGCCTAATAGGTTTTTAAAACCTGTTAGGTTTATTTAAATTTAATTAAACTACTTTTTAATGGGTAACACATAAAAGAATACAGCAATAAAGTGAGCAAAACTACCTAATAATACAAAAATATGAAAAATTGCATGGTTGTATTTTAAATTTTTAATACTGTATAAAACAGCTCCAACAGTATAAAAAATGCCCCCAGCTAATAACCACATTAAGCCCTCAAAAGGTAAATTTTGAACTAATGGTTTTATTGCAAAAATAACTACCCATCCCATTAATACGTAGGCAAATGTTGATATTTTGTCGTATTTTCCTGTAAAAAACAACTTCAATACAATTCCTGCTAAAGCCAGCCCCCAAGAAACTCCAAAAATAGTCCAACCAACCCAGCCTTTTAAAACAACCAATGTAAACGGTGTATATGTTCCTGCAATTAAGATATAGATTGCAGAATGATCAAAAATATTTAATTTATATCTTAACTTTGGGTTTTGAACATAGTGGTAAAACGTTGATGCAGAATACAATACAATTAAACTTACTCCATAAATACTAAAACTTACTATATGCCAGGCATTCCCTTTTAAACTAGAATAAACCACTAGTAATACCAATGCAATAACACTTAAAATTAATCCAATAGCATGTGAAATCACATTGAATTTTTCTTCTTTTGGCTCGTAGTATGTCAATTTATTTTCTTTCACATTAGCTTAACGAAAAAGATGTTATTTAAGTATGTATTTACTTATTATTTAAATCAGAAATTAGTTCATTATAAATCAAATTGTATGTTTTCTTTTTTAAAGCATTTGTATCTTTTAATGTTAACCCTTCTGTGCTAATAAAATTATGAATTTTCACTCGTAATTTACCGGGTCCTCCACTAAAAAAAGTATATGAAAATCTTTTTTTACAATCGTAAAAAGTCATTGGTACAATTGGTATTTGATGTTCAATAGCTAATTTAAAAGCACCGTTTTTAAATTCGCTTAAAACAATACTTTCATCATCAGGTACTAAACCTTCTGGAAAAATACATACATCTAGTCCGTTGCTTAACCTTCGTCTTACCTCATCAAAAACTGCTTTTCTACTGCTTGAATTACTTCTGTCAACTAAAATACAGCTTCTTTTATAAAAATATCCAAAAATGGGTATTTTTGCTAACTCTTTTTTCCCAACAAAAACAAATGGATTTTTAGTAACTGAAAGCATAACCATAATGTCAATCATAGAAGTATGGTTAGGACAAAATATAAAACTTTTATCTTTCTCTAAAACTTGATCTTCTTGTAATTCAATTTTAAAGCCCATCACAAAAAGAATAGTATTAGCCCAAGCTCTGGCTATTTTAAAAAATGCTGGATATAGTTTTTCTGAAGAAGTAACTATAATTAATACTGGAAATATTGGAATCATAGTTAAAATTACCCAACCTAAAAACCAACTACGCCAAACAATATAAAAAAGGTATTTAAAAAATTTCATAGACTTCAAAAGTAGTAATTTAAAATTATTCTTGTTTTCTTCTTGAAATATGTATTTTTGCTATCAAATTTTCAAGTACATGTCAAGAATTTTAACTGGGGTACAAAGTACAGGAACTCCACATTTAGGAAACTTATTAGGTGCCATTATACCGGCAATTAAAATGGCTAACGACCCACAAAATGAGTCTTTTTTGTTTATTGCAGATATGCATTCATTAACCCAAATTAAAAATGGTTCCATATTACGAGAGAACACTTACAGCACTGCAGCAGCTTGGTTAGCTTTTGGTTTAGATGTAAATAAAACCGTTTTTTATAGACAAAGTGATATTCCTGAAGTAACGGAGCTTTCTTGGTATTTAAGTTGTTTTTATCCGTATCAACGGTTGACTTTAGCACACAGTTTTAAAGATAAGGCTGATAGATTAGAAGATGTAAATGCTGGTTTGTTTTCATATCCAATGTTAATGGCTGCAGATATTTTACTGTATGATGCTGAAATTGTTCCTGTAGGAAAAGATCAATTACAACATTTGGAAATGACACGTGATGTAGCAAACAGATTTAACCATCAAATGGGAGAAATTTTAGTTCCACCTGAAGCAAAAATACAAGAAGGAACCATGTACGTTCCTGGAACTGATGGTGGAAAAATGAGTAAATCAAGTGGAAATATCATCAATTTATTTTTACCTGATAAACAGCTCCGTAAGCAAATTATGAAAATTAAAACGGATTCTACTCCGTTAGAGGCTCCTAAAAATACTGAAACTTGCAATTTATTTTCACTTTATAAATTGATAGCTTCACCTAGTCAAATTGCTGAAATGAAAGCAAATTATGAAGGTGGAAATTATGGTTACGGACATGCAAAACAAGCATTTTATGAATTATTAATTGATACATACGCTGAGGAAAGAGAACGTTATAATTACTATATAAATAATTTGGAAGAGATTGACAAAGCTCTTTTAATTGGTGC
>JAMOMG010000128.1 GCA_027068695.1 Flavobacteriaceae bacterium | reverse complement strand
AAAAATGGCAAAAGAAGTAAGTAAGGTTGTAAAATTACAAGTTCGTGGAGGTGCTGCTAACCCATCACCACCAGTTGGACCTGCTTTGGGTGCTGCCGGAGTTAATATAATGGAGTTCTGTAAGCAATTTAATGCTAGAACTCAAGACAAACAAGGAAAAGTTTTACCAGTAGCAATTACTGTATATAAAGATAAATCTTTTGATTTTGTTGTAAAAACTCCACCAGCAGCTGTGCAAATATTAGAAGCAGCCAAAATTAAAAAAGGTTCTCCAGAACCTAACCGAAATAAAGTAGCTACAGTTACTTGGGATCAATTGAAAACAATTGCAGAAGATAAAATGGTAGATTTAAATGCATTTACTATTGAATCTGCTATGCTAATGATGGCTGGTACTGCACGTTCAATGGGTATTAAAGTAAAAGGGAAAGCTCCAGTAAAACAATAAAACAGTTATTAAAAATGGCAAAATTAACTAAAAAGCAAAAAGTAGCGTATGATAAGGTTGATAAAACTCAGGCTTATTCATTAAAAGATGCTTCTGCTTTAGTAAAAGAAATTACTTCTGTGAATTTTGATGCATCTATTGATTTAGCTGTTAGATTAGGAGTAGATCCTCGTAAAGCAAATCAAATGGTTAGAGGGGTAGTAACATTACCACACGGAACCGGTAAAGATGTTAAAGTATTAGCATTAGTAACTCCAGATAAAGAAGCCGATGCAAAAGAAGCAGGAGCTGATTATGTTGGATTAGATGAATACCTTCAAAAAATAAAAGGAGGATGGACAGATGTTGACGTTATTATTACAATGCCGAGTGTTATGGGAAAATTAGGTCCTTTAGGTCGTATTTTAGGACCAAGAGGTTTAATGCCTAACCCAAAAACAGGTACTGTAACTATGGATGTTGCAAAAGCTGTAAAAGAAGTAAAAGCTGGTAAAATTGACTTTAAAGTTGATAAAACGGGTATTATACACGCTGCAATAGCAAAAGCATCATTTGACGCTAATAAAATTGCTGAAAATGCAGATGAGTTGTTGCAAACAATATTAAAGTTGAGACCAACTGCAGCAAAAGGAACGTATATTAAAAGTATTTACTTGTCTAGTACTATGAGTCCTGGAATAAGTATAGATGCTAAATCAGTTTAATTAAAGTTAAAACTTAGTAATTATGACGAGAGAAGAAAAATCACAAGTAATAGAAGCTTTAACAACACAGTTAACTGAAGGTAATATCATCTATTTAGCAGATATTTCAGGATTAAATGCTTTAGATACATCTAATTTACGTAGAGCTTGTTTTAAGGCAAATGTAAAACTAGCTGTTGTTAAAAATACCTTGCTTGAAAAAGCAATGGAAAAATCTGATAAAGACTTTGGAGACTTGCCAGGAATATTAAAAGGAAATACTTCTTTGATGTTTTCAGAGACAGGCAATGCTCCTGCAAAAGTTATTAAAGAATTTCGTAAAAAATCTGATAAGCCTGTATTAAAAGGAGCTTATGTTGAAGAAGCAATTTATGTTGGAGATGACCAACTAGATATGCTTGTAAGCATTAAGTCTAAGGAAGAACTTATTGGAGATATTATTTCATTATTACAATCACCAGCTAAAAATGTTATTTCAGCATTACAGTCTGGAGGTAATAAACTATCAGGAATTCTGAAAACATTATCAGATAAATAAATAAGTGCACTAATAAACTAAATAATAAAAATTAAACAAAGAGAAATGGCAGATTTAAAAGATTTCGCAGAACAACTTGTTAACTTAACAGTAAAAGAAGTAAACGAGTTAGCTAATATTTTAAAAGACGAATATGGTATTGAACCAGCAGCAGCAGCAGTTGCAGTTGCAGGGCCAGCAGCAGGCGGAGAAGATGCAGCTGAAGAAAAAACTGAATTCGACGTAATTTTAAAAGCAGCAGGTCAATCTAAATTAGCAGTTGTTAAATTGGTTAAAGAATTAACTGGTTTAGGATTAAAAGAAGCTAAAGGGATTGTAGATAGCGCACCAGCACCAATTAAAGAAGGTATATCTAAAGATGAAGCTGAAGGATTAAAAGCATCATTAGAAGAAGCAGGAGCAGAGGTTGAGCTTAAGTAAGCTTTCAATCGCTAAACAATTTAAGGTTTAGGTCTTAGGTATAATCCTTAGACCTAAACCATTTTGCGTATATATTCGTTCTTATATTTTAATAGTTTTTTAACCTAAAGTTTTTGTCCATTGGCCACAAAAAAATTCACCGAAAGAATAAACTTTGCATCAGCAAAATTGGTAATGGAATATCCAGATTTTCTAGATATTCAAGTGAAATCATTTCAAGATTTTTTCCAACTTAAAACCAAAGCTGACGAACGAAGTACCGAAGGATTATATAAAACCTTCCTTGACAACTTCCCAATTACTGATACTCGAAACAATTTTGTACTAGAGTTTATAGACTATTTCGTAGATCCTCCCAGATATTCTATCCAAGAGTGTATAGAAAGAGGTTTAACCTACTGTGTTCCTTTAAAAGCACGTCTAAAATTATACTGTACAGATCCAGAACATGAAGATTTTGAAACAATAGTACAAGATGTTTATCTTGGTACAATTCCATATATGACTCACAGTGGTACTTTTTGTATCAATGGGGCAGAAAGAGTTGTTGTTTCTCAATTGCATCGTTCACCAGGAGTATTTTTTGGACAGTCGTTCCACGCAAATGGAACAAAATTATATTCAGCAAGAGTAATTCCTTTTAAAGGCTCTTGGATTGAGTTTGCAACAGATATCAATCAAGTAATGTATGCTTATATTGATAGAAAGAAAAAATTACCTGTAACTACGCTGTTTAGAGCTATTGGTTACGAAAGAGATAAAGATATTCTTGAAATTTTCGACCTTGCAGAAGAAGTGAAGGTTTCAAAAAGTGGTCTTAAAAAAGTACTAGGTAGAAAATTAGCAGCCCGTGTATTAAAAACTTGGTTTGAAGACTTTGTTGATGAAGATACAGGTGAAGTGGTTTCTATTGAAAGAAATGAAATAGTATTAGATAGAGATACAATTTTAGAAAAAGAACAAATTGAAGAAATTATAGAATCTGGCTCAAAAACCATTTTACTCCATAAAGAAGATGGTGAAATGGCAGATTATGCAATTATTCATAATACACTTCAAAAAGATCCAACAAATTCTGAAAAAGAAGCAGTTGAACATATCTATAGACAATTACGTAATGCCGAACCGCCAGATTTTGAAACAGCAAAAGGTATTATAGATAAATTATTCTTTTCTGAACAACGTTACAACTTAGGTGAAGTAGGTCGTTACAGAATGAATAAAAAGTTAAACTTAAACGAAAGTATAGATCAAAAAGTTTTAACAAAATTAGATATTATAACCATTATCAAAAATTTGATAAAATTAGTAAATTCTAAAGCTGAAGTAGATGATATTGATCATTTATCTAATCGTCGTGTACGTACAGTTGGAGAACAATTAGCAAGTCAGTTTGGTGTTGGTTTATCTCGTATGGCTCGTACCATTCGTGAACGTATGAATGTACGTGATAATGAGGTGTTTACACCAATAGATTTGATTAATGCTAAAACATTATCATCTGTTATAAACTCATTTTTTGGAACAAATCAGTTATCTCAATTTATGGATCAAACAAATCCATTGGCTGAGATTACACATAAAAGAAGATTATCAGCATTAGGGCCAGGAGGTTTATCTAGAGAAAGAGCAGGGTTCGAGGTGCGTGATGTTCACTATACACATTACGGGCGTTTATGTCCGATTGAAACTCCTGAAGGACCAAATATTGGTTTAATTTCATCTTTGGCAGTTTTTGCAAAGGTAAATAACTTAGGATTTATTGAAACTCCGTACAGAGAGGTGAAAGAAGGTAGTGTAAATATTGCTAGCGAACCTAAATACTTAAGTGCAGAAGAAGAAGAAGGAATGAAGTTTGCGCAATCGAATCTTCCTTTAGATGAAAATGGGAAATTTACTGATGACAAAGTTATTGTTCGAGAAGAAGCTGATTATCCTGTAGTTGAACCTACTAAGGTAAATTATATGGATGTAGCTCCTAATCAAATTGCCTCAATCTCAGCTTCATTAATTCCATTTTTGGAGCATGATGATGCCAACCGAGCATTGATGGGATCAAATATGATGCGTCAAGCTGTACCTTTAATGAAACCAGAATCTCCAATTGTTGGTACTGGTTTAGAGCGTAGAGTAGCAAAAGATTCTCGAATATTAATGAATGCAGAAGGAGCTGGTTTGGTAGAGTATGTTGATGCAAATACTATAGAAATTAAATATGACAGAACTGATGAGGATCGTGTTGTTAGCTTTGACGGAGATAGTAAAACATACAATTTAATTAAGTTTAGAAAAACAAATCAAGGAACTTCAATTAACTTAAAACCTATTGTTAAAAAAGGAGATAGAGTTGAAAAAGGGCAGGTGCTTTGTGAAGGATATGCTACACAAAACGGTGAATTGGCATTAGGTAGAAATATGAAAGTTGCCTTTATGCCTTGGAAAGGATATAACTTTGAAGATGCAATTGTAATTTCTGAAAAAGTTGTAAAAGAAGATATCTTTACATCTATTCACATTGATGAATATTCAATGGATGTTAGAGATACTAAATTAGGTGCTGAAGAATTAACAAATGATATTCCAAACGTTTCAGAAGAAGCTACTAAAGATTTAGATGAAAATGGAATGATTCGTATTGGTGCTGAAGTAAAACCAGGAGATATCTTAATTGGTAAAATTACACCAAAGGGTGAATCAGACCCTACACCAGAAGAAAAATTACTAAGAGCAATTTTTGGAGATAAAGCAGGAGATGTAAAAGATGCCTCTTTAAAAGCATCACCTTCATTAAGAGGTGTTGTTATAGATAAAAAGTTATTTGAACGTGCGGTAAAAGATAAATCTAAACGTGCTCAAGATAAAATTAGTATTGCTAATTTAGAGAGTAAATACACTGCGAAGTTTGAAGAATTACGTTCGGTATTAACAGATAAATTGTTTTCACTAATAAGTGGGAAAACGTCACAAGGAGTTCAAAATGATTTAGGAGAGGAAATACTTCAAAAAGGGAAAAAGTACACGTTAAAAATGTTAAACTCTGTTCCAGATTTTGCATATTTAACTAAAGGAACTTGGACTACGGATAGTCATCTTAATAAATTAGTTGTTGAATTAATTCACAATTATAAAATTAAGGTGAATGATTTACAAGGAGGTTTACGACGTGAAAAATTTACAGTTTCAGTTGGTGATGAGTTGCCTGCAGGAATTTTAAAATTAGCAAAAGTATATGTTGCTAAAAAACGTAAGTTAAAAGTAGGTGATAAAATGGCCGGACGACATGGAAATAAAGGTATTGTTGCTCGTATTGTTCGTCAAGAAGATATGCCTTTCTTGGAAGATGGAACCCCTGTTGATATTGTGTTAAACCCACTTGGTGTACCATCACGTATGAACATTGGACAAATTTATGAAACTGTTCTTGGATGGGCAGGTCAAAAAACTGGGAAAAAGTTTGCAACACCTATTTTTGATGGAGCAACTATTGATGAGATTGATAAATTAACTGATGACGCAGGAGTACCACAGTATGGGCACACTTATCTATATGATGGTGGAACTGGAGAACGATTTGATCAAAAAGCAACAGTTGGAGTTATTTATATGATTAAATTAGGTCATATGATTGATGATAAAATGCATGCGCGTTCAATAGGCCCTTATTCATTAATTACACAGCAACCACTTGGTGGTAAAGCACAATTTGGAGGTCAACGTTTTGGAGAAATGGAAGTTTGGGCACTTGAAGCTTATGGAGCATCAAGTACTTTACGTGAAATTTTGACAGTAAAATCAGATGATGTTTTAGGAAGAGCTAAAACGTATGAAGCTATTGTTAAAGGAGATCCAATGCCAGAACCAGGTTTACCAGAATCATTTAACGTATTAATGCACGAGCTTAGAGGTCTTGGATTAGACGTTAGGTTAGAAGAATAATAACTAAAAGATATAACTAGGAGGTTTTCCTCCTAGTTATTCATTTATATTTTTACATTTTTAAAATTCGAATCCATCATTATATTATGGCAAGAAAAAACGAGAAATACACTGTAAAAAAATTTAATAAAATTTCAATTGGTTTAGCATCTCCTGAAGCAATTCTTGAGAAATCAAGAGGAGAAGTATTAAAACCAGAAACTATTAATTACCGAACACATAAACCTGAAAGAGATGGATTGTTTTGTGAACGTATTTTTGGACCAATAAAAGATTATGAATGTGCTTGTGGAAAATACAAGAGAATTCGTTATAAAGGAATAGTATGTGACCGTTGTGGTGTTGAAGTAACTGAAAAGAAAGTTCGTAGAGACAGGGTAGGGCATATTAACTTGGTGGTTCCTGTAGCTCACATTTGGTATTTTAAATCATTACCTAATAAAATGGGATACCTATTAGGGTTACCTTCTAAAAAGTTAGATATGATTATTTACTACGAGCGTTATGTAGTAATTCAACCGGCTGGAGCAACTAATTCTGAAGGAGAACCATTACAGAAAATGGATTTCTTAACAGAAGAAGAGTATTTAGATATTCTTGAAAGTTTTCCAATTGAGAATCAATATTTAGATGATAATGACCCAGACAAGTTTATAGCTAAAATGGGTGCTGCTTGTTTAATTGATTTATTCAACCGTATTGATCTAGATGAATTATCTTATGAATTGCGACACAAAGCAAATACTGAAACATCTAAACAACGTAAAACAGAAGCATTAAAAAGATTAAATGTTGTTCAAGCATTTAGAGATGCAAATAAAAATAGAGAAAATCGCCCTGAATGGATGATAATGAAGGTAATACCGGTGACTCCACCAGAATTACGTCCATTAGTACCTTTAGATGGTGGTAGATTTGCAACTTCAGATTTAAATGATTTATACCGAAGAGTTATTATACGTAACAATCGTTTAAAAAGATTGGTTGAAATTAAAGCTCCTGAAGTAATTTTACGTAATGAAAAGCGTATGTTACAAGAATCAGTAGATTCATTATTTGATAATACACGTAAATCTTCAGCAGTAAAAACAGAATCTAATAGACCATTAAAATCGTTATCCGATTCCTTAAAAGGGAAACAAGGACGTTTCCGTCAAAACTTATTAGGTAAACGTGTTGATTATTCTGCTCGTTCTGTAATTGTTGTAGGCCCTGAGTTAAAATTATTTGAATGCGGTATACCAAAAGATATGGCTGCTGAACTTTACAAACCTTTTGTGATTAGAAAATTAATTGAAAGAGGAATTGTAAAAACAGTTAAATCTGCAAAGAAAATTATAGATAAAAGAGAGCCAGTTGTATGGGATATTTTAGAAAATGTTTTAAAAGGACATCCTGTATTACTTAACCGAGCTCCTACATTACACCGTTTAGGTATTCAAGCTTTTCAGCCAAAATTAATTGAAGGTAAAGCTTTACAATTACACCCATTGGCCTGTACAGCATTTAATGCCGATTTTGATGGTGACCAAATGGCAGTACATTTGCCATTAGGACCTGAAGCTATTTTAGAGTGTCAATTGTTAATGCTGGGGTCTCATAATATTTTAAATCCAGCAAATGGAGCACCAATTACAGTACCATCACAAGATATGGTATTGGGATTGTACTATATGACTAAGGAAAGAAAATCGACTCCTGAATATCATGTAAAAGGAGAAGGATTAACTTTTTATTCTCCTCAAGAAGTTACCATTGCTTTCAATGAAAAGAGAGTTGATTTAAATGCGAGAATTAAAGTAAGAACGAAAGATTTTAATGAAGAAGGAGAACTTGTTAACCAAATAATTGAAACCACAGTAGGTAGAGTGTTATTTAATGAAGTTGTTCCAATTGAAGCAGGTTATATTAATGAAGTACTTACTAAAAAATCTTTGAGAGATATTATTGGAAAAGTTTTAAAAGTAACCGATGTTCCAACTACAGGTAAGTTTTTAGATGCAATGAAATCTATGGGATATACCTTCGCGTTTAAAGGAGGTTTATCATTTAGTTTGGGAGATATTATTATCCCGCCAGAAAAATATACAATGATTGCTGATGCCAACGCACAGGTTGACAATATTATGGCAAACTATAATATGGGTATGCTAACCAATAAGGAACGTTATAACCAAGTAATTGACATTTGGGGATCTACGAACAATCGTTTAACTGAACTTTCTATGAAACGTTTACGTGAAGATCAACAAGGGTTTAATTCAGTATTTATGATGTTAGATTCTGGTGCAAGGGGTTCTAAAGAACAAATTCGCCAATTAACAGGTATGCGTGGATTAATGGCAAAACCTAAAAAATCTACATCTAGTGGTGGTGAAATTATTGAAAATCCAATTTTATCAAACTTTAAAGAAGGTTTATCAATTTTAGAATATTTTATTTCAACTCACGGTGCTCGTAAAGGTTTAGCCGATACGGCGTTAAAAACTGCTGATGCAGGTTATTTAACTCGTAGATTGGTTGATGTTTCACAAGATGTTATTATTAATGAAAATGATTGTGGTACTCTAAGAGGATTAATTGTACAGCCACTTAAAAAGAATGATGAAATTGTTGAGACTTTAAGTGAAAGGATTGAAGGACGTGTATCTTTACACGATGTTATTGACCCTGTTACCGAAGAAGTGTTGGTTAGGTCTGGTGAAGAAATTTCTGAAGAAATAGCAAAACGTATAGAAAACTCACCTATAAATGGAGTTGAAGTACGCTCAGCATTAACTTGTGAAGCTAAAAAAGGTATTTGTGCGAAATGTTATGGGCATAGTTTATCAACCAAAAAAATGGTGCAGAAAGGAGAGGCTGTTGGAGTTGTTGCAGCACAATCAATAGGTGAACCAGGTACACAGTTAACACTTAGAACATTCCACGTTGGGGGTGTTGCGGGAAATATTTCAGAGGACAATAATTTACAAACTAAATTTGCAGGAAAAGCCGTAATTGATGACTTAAGAACTGTTAAAGGAACGGATAATGATGGAAAGAGTATTAATATTGTAATTTCTAGAACTTCTGAAATTAAAGTTGTTGATGAAAAAACAGGACTGGTACTAAGTACAAATAATATCCCTTATGGTTCAACCATTTTTGTGAAAAATGGACAAAAACTTAAAAAAGAAGATATAATTTGTAAATGGGATCCATTTAATGGAGTAATTGTTTCAGAATTTGCAGGAACAATTCAGTTTGAAAATATTGAAGTAGGTCTTAATTACCTCGTTGAAATTGATGAGCAAACAGGTTTCCAAGAAAAAGTTATTATTGAATCTAAAAATAAAAAAACCATTCCAACTTTATTGGTGATGGATGATAATGATAATGTAATAAGATCTTATAATTTACCAGTAGGTGCACATTTAATTGTTGAAGATGGCGAAAAAATTGTATCAGGTAAGGTAATTGTTAAAATTCCTCGTAAGTCGGGAAGATCTGGAGATATTACCGGTGGTTTACCACGTGTAACAGAATTATTTGAAGCACGTAATCCATCTAATCCTGCTGTTGTTTCTGAAATTGATGGTGTAGTTTCTTTTGGGAAAATTAAGCGTGGAAATCGTGAAATTATTGTAGAATCTAAACTAGGTGAGATTAAGAAATATTTAATTAAACTTTCTAATCAAATTTTAGTTCAAGAAAATGATTTTATCAAAGCAGGTATGCCTTTATCAGAAGGAGCTGTTACACCAAATGATATTTTAAATATTCAAGGGCCAGGTAAAGTTCAAGAATATTTAGTAAATGAAATTCAGGAAGTATATCGTTTGCAAGGTGTAAAAATTAACGACAAACATTTTGAAGTTGTAGTTCGTCAAATGATGCGTAAAGTGAAAATTATTGATTCTGGGGATACATTATTTTTAGAGAATCAATTAATCCATAAAAATGATTTTATTGAGGAAAATGATAAAATTTACGGAATGAAAGTTGTTGAAAATGCAGGAGATTCTGAAAATTTAAAAGAAGGTCAAATAATTACTTCTCGTCAATTACGTGACGAAAATTCAGTATTGAGAAGAGAAGATAAAAATTTAGTTGAAGCTAGAGATGCTAAACCAGCAACAGCTGAACAGATTTTACAAGGGATTACGAGAGCTTCTTTACAAACTAAATCATTTATTTCTGCTGCGTCATTCCAAGAAACAACAAAAGTATTAAATGAAGCTGCAGTTAGTGGTAAAGTTGATACATTGGAAGGATTGAAGGAAAATGTAATTGTTGGTAAACGAATTCCAGCAGGTACAGGTATGAGAGAATACGATAATATTATTGTAGGGTCAAAAGAAGAAATGGAATCAAGTTTATAATTATGAGTGATCAAAAATCTAAAAACGAGGGGCAAATTAATATTGAATTAGATGAAAAAATAGCTGAAGGTATTTATGCAAATTTGGCTATCATTAATCATTCAGTTTCAGAATTTATTGTTGATTTTGTTAGCGTAATGCCTGGGCAACCCAAGGCAAAAGTTAAATCAAGAATAATTTTAACTCCTCAGCATGCAAAGAGGCTAGTAAAAGCACTCGCTGAAAATGTAAAAAGATTTGAGAAAAGTCATGGTGAAATAAAAGATTATGAACAGCCTCCAATTCCAATGAATTTTGGACCCACTGGAGAAGCATAAAAAGTAAAAGAGTCGAACATTTGTTCGGCTCTTTTTTGTTAAAAAAGTATGCTACATAAAATCTTATTTTTAGCTTTGCCGCTTTGTAATTATGAAATTAAATAAATGAAAATAATCTATAATTTAAGTATAGTTTTACTGTTTTTTAGTATTTCAGTAAATGCTCAAAAAGATACCATTAAATTAAAAGAGGTTTCTATTACATCAAATAGAATTTCTCTGCCTTTTTCTAAAACATCACGTACAATTACACTTATAACAGCCAATGATATAGTTGAATCTTCAGCAAAAAATATTGAAGATTTACTACAAACTGTTGCTGGAATTGATATTAGACGTAGGGGGATTGATGGTATGCAGTCTGATTTATACATAAGAGGTGGGAATTTTAATCAAACATTGGTACTTATAGATGGTATAAAAATGGATGATATTCAGACAGGTCATCACACTATGAATGCTATTTTACAGCTAGAAAGTATAGAAAGAATAGAAATTATTAAAGGCCCTGCAGCTCGCATATACGGGCAAAATGCCTTTACAGGTGCAATAAATATTATTACTAAAAAAATAACAGATGACGCATTAAATTTAAGTATGGGGTATGGTTCCTATAATAATAAAAAAACAACGACATCATATAGTCAGAAATTTAAAAATGGAGCTCTTTTTTTAGCTCTAAATTATCAAGAATCAGATGGTTATCGATTTAATACAGATTTTGAAAATACATCAGCCTTTTTTAAATCAAATTTTAAAAATTATAATTTAATAACCTCATTTACTCAACGAAAATTTGGTGCAAATGGATTTTATGCAAGTCCAGATTTTAAAGACCAGTATGAAGAAACACAAACAAG
>JAMOMG010000127.1 GCA_027068695.1 Flavobacteriaceae bacterium | reverse complement strand
TATTTTCAATTACAAGCAACCAAAAAACCTATTAAAGTTTTAGAACTTCAAAAAAAATCAAATTGCTCAGCAGCAATTATAAAATCACTGGTTGATAAAGGTATTTTTGAATATTATTTTCTTCAGACAGATAGAATTAATTTTACTGGAAATACTTCAGAAATAAAAGAATTAACAAAGCATCAGCAAATTGCTTATAATGAAATTAAAAAAACTTTTAAAACAAAGCAAACAACATTACTAAAAGGAATTACAAGTAGCGGAAAAACAGAGATTTATGTTAAATTAATTAAAGATTTACTAAAGGAAGGAAAGCAAGTGTTATACTTACTACCAGAGATTGCTTTAACTACCCAATTAATAGAAAGGTTACAATATTATTTTGGAGAATATTTATCGGTTTTTCACTCTAAATATTCTATGAATGAGCGTGTAGAAGTTTGGAACAACGTTTTGAATAGCAAACAAAAAGCGCAGTTGATTTTAGGAGCTCGTTCTTCATTATTTCTACCTTTCTCAAATTTAAAGCTAATTATAGTTGATGAGGAGCATGAACCATCATTTAAGCAATATGACCCAGCTCCAAGATATCATGCCAGAGATGCATCAATAGTTTTAGCAAAAATGCATCATGCAAATGTTCTACTAGGATCTGCAACACCTTCTATTGAAAGTTACTACAATGCAAAACAGGGTAAATATGGGTTTGTAGAACTAAATAGACGTTTTGGAGATGTGTTATTACCAGAAATTGAATTGGTAGATATTAAAGAAAAGTATCGGAAAAAAAGAATGAAAGGTCATTTTTCTGATCGATTGATACAAATGATTACTGAAGCTTTAGAATATAAGGAACAAGTTATTTTATTCCAGAATAGGCGAGGTTATGCACCCTTTGTAGAATGTGAAACTTGTGGAACTTCGCCGCAATGTCCACAATGTGACGTTAGTTTAACGTTCCATAATTATAAAAATGAATTACGTTGTCATTATTGTGGCTATCGTCAGGCAATGCCACACAATTGTAGCGCTTGTGGAAGTGAAAAATTAAATACCAAAGGTTTTGGTACCGAACAAATTGAAATGGAACTGGAAGAATTGTTTCCAACTGCCAAAATTGGAAGAATGGACTTAGATACAACACGGGGAAAATATGGATATCAGAAAATACTGGGGAAATTTCAAGCTAAGGAAATTGATATTTTGGTTGGCACACAAATGCTTTCTAAGGGGTTAGATTTTGCAAATGTATCTTTAGTAGGTATCTTAAATGCTGATCATATGTTAAATTTTCCTGATTTTAGAGCACATGAGAGAAGCTATCAATTAATGGTGCAAGTCTCAGGTAGAGCAGGGCGAGTTAAAAAAAGAGGTAAAGTTGCTATACAAACCTTCAATCCATTTCACCAAATATTACAACAAGTCTCTACCAATTCTTTTGAAGAAATGTACAAAGAGCAAATAGATGAACGCTGGCAATACCATTACCCTCCATTTTTTAGATTGATAAAAATAACCTTACGGGATAAAGATTATAATAGGGTAGATGAAGCTGCAAACTGGCTAGGAAAATCGTTAACAGCTATTTTTAAAGAAAATGTTTTAGGTCCTTCAATACCATCCATTTCTAGGGTTCGAAATTATTATATTAGAACAATAATTGTGAAAATTCCTCAAAAAAATTCTTTAACAGCTACCAAAAAGCACTTAATGCGCGTAAAAAATACATTTCAAGCAATAAAAGAATTTCGCGCTATTCGGTTTAATATAGATGTAGACAATTATTAATAATGTTTTCTTAATTTTACACTTGTAGAGTAAGATTTATATTGTATATTTGCACGCTTAAAAGTAAAACTTAAATATTAATTATGAATCATTACGAAACTGTTTTCATTTTGAATCCCGTTTTATCTGATACTCAGATAAAGGAAACAGTACAGAAGTTCGAAGACTATCTTGTTTCCAAAGGTGCCGAAATGATATCAAAAGAAGATTGGGGGCTTAAAAAATTAGCCTATACAATCCAAAACAAAAAAAGTGGTTTTTATCACTTATTTGAATACAAAGTTGATGGAGAAGCAATTAACCCATTCGAACTTGAATTTAGAAGAGATGATAGCGTTATGCGTTATTTAACTGTAAGGTTAGATAAACATGCTATTGCTTGGGCTGAAAAAAGGAGAGAAAGAAATAAAGCATTCAAAAAATAAGAGTTATGTCTATAGAACAACAATCAAAAGCAGGAAAACAAGGTGATGTTCGTTACCTAACTCCATTAGATATTGACACTAAACAAGTAAAGAAATACTGTCGTTTCAAAAAGAATGGTATCAAATATATCGATTATAAAGATGCTAAATTCTTATTGTATTTAGTTAATGAACAAGGTAAAATTTTACCTCGTCGTTTAACAGGAACTTCATTAAAATATCAACGTAAAGTATCTGTCGCTATTAAAAG
>JAMOMG010000126.1 GCA_027068695.1 Flavobacteriaceae bacterium | reverse complement strand
CGATGTGATTTTTTAGCTGTTCAGGCTTCCAAAAAAGAAAATTTATTAGAAGATACAGGCTACATTAAAAAAGAAGATTTACTTTTTTAATAAGAGTTTGTTTTAGCAATTAAGAAAGCATTGTCTTGGCCTTAATAAGTGCTTCAATTAATAAATCAATTTCTTCAAAAGTGTTGTAAAAAGCAAAGGAAGCTCTAACAGTTCCAGGGATTTTATAAAAATCCATAATAGGTTGTGCACAATGGTGCCCAGTTCTAACAGCAATTCCTAATTTATCAATAATTACCCCTATATCATACGGATGAATTCCTTCAATATTAAATGAAATAACAGCTGTTTTGTTTTTTGAAGTCCCGTAAATTTTCAACCTTTCTATTTGAAGTAATTTTTTTGTTGCATATTGAAGTAACTCATCTTCATAAGTTACAATATTATCAAAACCTAAATCATTCATATAATCAATGGCAGTACCAAACGCAATTACACCGGCAATATTTGGGGTCCCTGCTTCAAATTTATAAGGTAAATCTGCATAGGTTGTTTTCTCAAAAGTAACTTGTTTAATCATTTCACCTCCACCTTGATAAGGAGGTAATTTATTGAGCCATTCCTCTTTTCCATATAATATACCAACACCTGTAGGGCCACACATTTTGTGTGCTGAAGCAACATAAAAATCAACATTCAAAGCTTGTACATCTGTTTTAATATGAGCAGAACTTTGCGCGCCATCAATTAAAACTGCTGCTCCAATAGCGTGTGCCATATCAATAATTTTTTTAATTGGGTTTATGGTACCTAATGCATTTGAAACATGATTTACAAATACTAATTTTGTTTTTTTAGAGAGTAATTCTGCATATTTATCTAGCTGTAACTCCCCCTCTTCATTCATAGGAATTACTTTTAAAACAGCACCTGTTCGTTCGCATAACATTTGCCAAGGAACTATGTTTGAATGATGTTCTAAGGCTGAGACTATAATTTCGTCTCCTTTTTTTAATAATGAAGTAAAACCTGTAGCAACTATATTAATGCTGTGTGTTGTTCCTGCAGTTAATATAATTTCATAGTTTTTTTTGGCATTAAAGTGTTTTTGTAATTTAACACGTGCCTCTTCAAAAGCATTTGTTGCTTTTTGACTAAGACTATGAACTCCTCTGTGAATATTTGCATTAAAAGTAGTGTAATAGTTAACAATGCTATCAATTACAATTTGTGGTTTTTGACTTGTAGCAGCGTTGTCAAAATATACCAATGGTTTACTATTTACTTTTTGTGTTAGTATGGGAAATTCAGATCTGATTTTTTGGATATCTATCATTTTCTTTTTTTAGAATCTACCGATAGGTATCGGTACTAAACGCGAAAGTACAAAATAGATGTCGTTCTATAAACAAAATATAAGGTTGTTTTTTGCTACTATAAAAGGCTATTAAATAATGTTTATACTTTTTAAACAGTATTTAAAATATTTTTTTCTTTTGAAACCAATTCCCCATAAAGCTTAAATTCAAAGTTAATTTATGAAAATTTTCTTCTATTAAATTTTTTGAAAGAGTTCCTTCTTTACCAATTGAGTAGGAAATGTTTAAACTAGAAGCATTTTGTTTTGACATGGGTACACCTAATCCAATTGAAATACTGTAAGTATCAATTTTTTGATTACTAATATTTAAAAATCCGGTATTGTAATTTAATCCCAATCGATATTTCATTAAACTTGAAAAACCATATCCTTTAGAAGGCTTATATTCAACACCAAAAGCATAAATACTTTGGTTGGTGTAGTTTCCTGAATTATCGTAATTATTGGTGTTTTCCCACCATAATTTTTTATAGTCAAAATTTGAAATTATATTCTTGTTTATTTTACTTGATACTCCTAAACTAATGGTTAGAGGTAATTCAAAATCATCAAGATTATTTTCTGTATCTCTCTCGATATCTATTTGATAACCTCCAATAGTTTTGTAGGAGTTTCTAGTTTGCATACCTTTTAATTTTGTTGGAGCCTCAAAAGTTGCTCCCAGTGTTGTTTCTACCCCAGCTATATTGGGTAGTGTATAATGAACACCAGTTTTAAATTTAAGACCATTGTAATAATTGTGGTCAAGTATATTTACGATAGGGTCTGTTAATACCCAATTTTCTTCATCAATAGTGCCGAACAAAAAAGATAACTCAACACCAAGTGAAATTTTTTCATGAATTTTTATTCCATTTGCCCAATACAAGTTATTTAAACCTCCAGACCCAATAATCCTTGTATTAAATGTATCAGTTGAGCCTTCAATAGGGTTTTCAATATCAATATTGTAACCAACTTTGCTGTAGGGAATTAATCCCAAACTCATTCCCCAAGTTTTAGTTATAGGAAAGGCAATAGCTAAATGAGAAAAATTGAAATCGGTAGTATTTTGGCTAATATCATTAGTTTTAATTGAAGAATATGTTCCATTTAG
>JAMOMG010000125.1 GCA_027068695.1 Flavobacteriaceae bacterium | reverse complement strand
TGCTTGGAACAGTATAGAAAAAACTTTCCCTGGTGTAGGTAAAGAATTTATGCCTGCTTTAGATGAAGGTTCTTTTTTACTAATGCCAACAACAATGCCACATTCTGGTATTACAGAAAACATGGAGGTAATAGCAACCATTAACAAGCATATGAATTCTATCCCTGAAATAGCCACTTCCGTTGGTAAATGGGGACGTGTAAATTCTGCTTTAGATCCCGCGCCTACATCTATGTTTGAAAACACGATAAACTATATTCCTGAATATATTTTAGATGCAGATGGAAGAAGGGTTCGTTTTAAAGTGAATGAAGATAAAGCTTTCATTTTACAAGATGGTACTACTTATAAATACGGGAAAGATAAATTCAGAAAAATTACTGAAGATGAATTAATTCAAGATGAAGATGGTGAATATTTTAGGCAATGGCGTCAAAAAATAAAAAAAGCCGATGATATCTGGAAAGAAATAGTAAAACACTCTAAATTTCCTGGATTAACTTCTGCTCCAAAATTACAACCTATTCAAACACGTTTAATAATGTTGTCTACTGGAATGCGAGCTCCTATGGGAATTAAAGTATTTGGGCCAACACTAGAAGCTATTGAAAAAGTAGGTTTTGAATTAGAGAACTTATTAAAAGAGGTTCCAAGCATAAACCCTTCTACAGTATTTGCTGATAGGGTTGTTGGAAAACCATATTTAGAAATTAAGTTAAATAGACAAGCAATGTCTCGCTATGGATTAACCATAAAAGACATGCAAATGCAATTATCAGTGGCTGTAGGCGGAAAACAATTAACAACCACTGTTGAAGGAAGAGAACGTTTTCCCGTTCGAGTACGTTACGCACGTGAGTTTAGAGACAATCCAGATGATATAAAGAAAATTTTAATTCCCACACCTACTGGTGTTCAGGTAGAATTGGGCGAACTAGCATCTATAGAATATGTTCGTGGACCTCAAGTTATTAAAAGTGAAGATACCTTTTTAACAGGGTATGTGATTTTTGATATGAAAGAAGGAAATGCAGAAACAAATGTTGTTGAAGCTGCCCAAAAATTAATAAAAGATAAAATTGATTCAGGAGAATTTAAATTAGCTGATGGTGTTACCTATCGTTTTACAGGAAATTATGAAAATCAAATTAGAGCGTCTAAACGACTAATGTTGGTTGTTCCAATATCGTTAATAGTAATTTTATTGATTTTATATTTTCAATTTAAAAACATATTACCGTCATTAATGGTATTTTCAGGAATTTTTGTAGCCTTTTCAGGTGGTTTTATTATGATTTGGTTATACAGTCAAGAATGGTTTTTAAACTTCAGTTTTGCGGGAGTCCATATGCGAGAATTATTTCAGTTACACACTATAAATTTAAGTGTTGCCGTATGGGTTGGTTTTATTGCCTTATTTGGTATCGCTACAGATGATGGTGTAATTATGGGAACTTATTTAACACAAGTATTTGATAAAGAAAAACCTACTACAATTAAAGAGATAAGAGAATCTGTTTTACATGCTGGTATTAAAAGAGTACGCCCAGCTATGATGACTGCAGCTGTTGCAATTATTGCACTAATACCAGTGCTTACAGCTACAGGTAAAGGAGCTGATGTGGTAATACCTATGGCAATTCCATCATTTGGAGGTATGCTATTACAAGTGATGACTATGTTTGTTGTACCTGTACTGTACAGTATGTGGAAAGAACATAAACTAAAGAGAGAATTGAAAAAATCACAAGCCTAAATTAAATAAAATGAAAATAGAAACATATAAAATAATTTCCGTAAGCTGGTTGTTATTACTAAGTATAAATACTTTTAGTCAAACATCCCTCGAAAATTATCTAAAAATTGCAGCTGAGAATAATCCTGAATTAAAAGCAACATTCAGTGAATATATGGCTGCTATGGAAAAAGTACCTCAGGTTGGTACTCTACCTGACCCTCAAGTTGCTTTTGGTTATTTTATTGAACCTGTTGAAACACGTGTTGGCCCACAAAAATGGAAATTTAATTTAGCACAAAGCTTTCCATGGTTTGGCCTGTTAGATGCAAAAGAAAACGTAGCAACTGAATTTGCAAATGCAAAATTTGAAAAATTTGAGAATACCAAATCAAATCTTTTCTTTGAAGTAAAGACTGCTTATTTTAATTACTATTTTATTGAAAAAGCTATTGAAATTACAAAAGAAAATATGGAGATTCTTCAGGTGTTTAAACGGTTATCTTTAGTTAAAATAGAGGCTGGTAAGGCATCAATTGTTGATGTATTACGTGTTGAATTAGAATTGAATGATCTAGAAAATCAGTTGGCGTTGTTTGTTGACACAAAAACTACTATTCAAACTAATTTTAATAATTTATTAGCAAGAGAAGTTTCAAATAGCATTGAAATTCCAGATACTTTATGGCAAGATGAATTACCATTTGATAAATTAAATATGCTAGATGAAATTTATGCAAACA
>JAMOMG010000124.1 GCA_027068695.1 Flavobacteriaceae bacterium | reverse complement strand
TACAATATATTTCATTTGGAAACGAGTTGACACAAAAATACACACAACTTATACGTTAGCTTGTTAACGAGATGTTAAATATAAAAAAGGTATTTTAAAATAGGTGAAAATTAACTTTAAATTAAATATTTTTTAGTGAATCTAATTTACTACTTTTGCAAAAATTTTAAATAAAATATAGTATGCTTTCAGTATCAAATTTGTCTGTTCAATTCGGTAAACGTGTCTTATTTGACGAGGTAAATACAAAATTTACACTAGGAAATTGCTACGGAATTATTGGTGCCAATGGTTCAGGGAAATCAACTTTTTTAAAAATTATTTCAGGTCAGATTGACCCAACATCGGGGCAAGTACATATAGAACCTGGCAAACGTATGTCTGTTCTTTCGCAAGATCATTATGCTTTTGATAACTATCAGGTTTTAGATACTGTTATGTTGGGAAACAAAAAGTTATTTGATATTAAAAAAGAAATGGATGCTATTTACGCAAAAGAAGATTTTTCTGAAGAAGATGGTAATAAAGTAGGAGAATTGGGAGTAGAGTTTGAAGAAATGGGAGGTTGGAATGCTGAAAGTGAAGCAGCAACATTGTTATCTTCATTAGGAATAAAAGAAAATTTGCACTATACATTAATGAGTGAGTTAGATGGAAAGGCAAAAGTACGTGTATTACTAGCTCAAGCATTGTTTGGAAATCCAGATGTTTTAATTATGGATGAGCCTACCAATGATCTTGATTTTGAAACCATAGGTTGGTTAGAGAATTTTTTGGCAAATTATGATAATACTGTAATTGTAGTATCGCATGACCGTCACTTTTTAGATGCTGTTTGTACACATATTTCTGATATTGATTTTGGAAAAATTAATCATTATTCAGGGAATTATACTTTTTGGTATGAATCTAGCCAGTTAGCAGCAAAACAGCGCGCCCAGCAAAACAAAAAAGCTGAAGATAAAAAGAAAGAGTTAGAAGAGTTTATTCGTCGTTTTTCAGCCAATGTTGCAAAATCTAAACAAGCAACGTCTCGTAAAAAAATGATTGAAAAATTAGATGTTAATCAAATAAAACCTTCAAGTCGAAGATACCCAGCAATTATATTTGAACGTGAGAGAGAAGCCGGAGATCAAATTTTAAATGTTGAACATTTATCAAAATCAACAGATGAAGAAGTGTTATTTAAAGATATTCACTTTAATTTAAATAAAGGAGATAAAGTAGTTTTAATTTCAAAAAACTCAAAAGCAGTAACTACATTTTACGAAATTTTGAATGGAAATATAAAAGCTGATACAGGAAAATTTCAATGGGGCGTTACTACAAGTCAGTCATATTTACCTCTAGATAATTCTGAGTTTTTTAAAGATGCTAATTTAAATTTGGTTGATTGGCTACGCCAATATGCTAAAACGGAGGAAGAACGTGAAGAAGTATACTTAAGAGGATTTCTTGGTAAAATGATTTTTAGTGGAGAAGAGGCTCTAAAAAAATGTAATGTATTATCTGGAGGAGAAAAAGTACGTTGTATGTTATCAAGAATGATGATGATTAGAGCAAATGTTTTAATGTTAGATGAACCAACAAACCATTTAGATTTAGAGTCAATTCAGGCATTCAATAACTCATTAAGTAATTTTAAAGGAACAGTATTGTTTACAACTCATGACCACGAATTTGCTCATACTGTTGCAAATAGAATTATAGAAATAACACCCAAAGGTGTAATCGATAGATATTCAACCTTTGATGAATACTTAGAAGATCCTAAAGTTAAAGAACTAAGAAGCAAAATGTATCAATAAAAAAGTGAACAATTTTACTCACTTTTTTATTGTCTTTGTAGTTTTCGTCTTTTACTCAATTCTCGTAAAATTCTTCTATTAAAATCCCTTTCAGATTTCTTTAACTGGATAATTTTTTTAGGTGAAATTATTTTTGATAACTCTTTTACCATTTTTATTTTGTTATCAGTTATTTGTTGTTCAATTAAAATAGCTTCATCTATTAATTTTTGGGCTTCCTTGTTTGATATAAAATCAATACCACCAGCCAATTGAACTTTATGCTGGATTCCACCCTCAAGTGATTTTTTTAAAGCTTGTATTTTGGTAGTGTACATATTGTAAATAGGCCAAAATTTTTCAGCTTCATTTGGTGTTAAATTTAAAGCCTCAGTTATATATGCCGTTTTAAGTGCTTTAATTTTTTGCCTATTTTGCTGTTGAGAAAACGTTGTATTTGTTGTTAACAGTATTATATATACTAATAATAGTGATTTCTTCATCTTTTTATTTTTAGTTCTCATAGATTATTTCATCTAAATCTTCTTTATATAAATATTCTAAAACTTCGTCATCTGAAATACTGACGCTTAGCATTTCATTATTTAACTCAATTTCAGGATACATAGAGATAATGCTTAAGGCATCAATATCAATACTGCCGTTATTAATCCAATCTTCAATTTCTGTAGAAGC
>JAMOMG010000123.1 GCA_027068695.1 Flavobacteriaceae bacterium | reverse complement strand
CCAGATGCATAACTTATATTTTTATACTATATTTGAGACTTAATTTTTGTATAACTTATTTTTTATGAAAAAAACATTCAATATCTTCTTAATTTTAGCACTTGCAATTACAGTCTCTTGTAAAGAGGAAAAACCTAAAACTCAACCATCAAAAAATAAAATAACAGCAACCGTAAAACATTATATTTGTATGAACAAATGTGAAAATAGTGGAGGGCCTGTTGCTGGTATTTGTTCAACTTGCGATACACCATACACACACAACCCTGCTTTTCATAATGATGAGTTTTTAAAAAACGGGCCATTAAACGTTCCCAAAGTTAATTTAGGAGTAAATCCTAAAAGCAATACGCCACCACCTGCCCAAAATGCTCTAGGTGTTTTTCACTACACCTGCCCTAATGGCTGTAACGGTGGATCAGGTTCGGCAAGTAAATGCACTTCTTGCGGAGCAGGTTTAGTCCACAATCAAACTTATCATAACTAAATATTTAAAGAATACAATGGCTTTCTCATTTTCAAATATCTTAAAATCTAAAAGTAAAGTACAATCTCCAAAGGAAATTCAAAAAATTAAATTTGACGGTGGTACAAAATATGCTGAGAATAAAACGGATGACGTATATCTAGATTTTGAAGAATTGGGCGGATTTCCTTTTATCAAAACAATTATCATAGGTTTGTTTTCAACCAAAATTAAAAGAACTGGTTGTACACTTACATTTATTTTTGAAAATGATACACTAACACTAAATTCTGATAATACCGACGTTGAATCCAATCAAATAAAAAATACACCACTCTATTTTACAGAGATTGATTTTGAACTGAATGATGATGAAGCTGAGAAAATTAAGACTCAAAAAGTAATTGAAATTCAATATAATTTTAAAAATAAAATTCTTTCATTTAATCCTCTTTAAGCCAGTTCCAAGCGTTATCCATATCATCAATATCAAAATATTTTTCTTTAAATTTTGTAAAGAAATCATCTATAGCAACCAGTATTTCCCAGTTCCTTTTATCGGCCACATAAGCAATTTTATGAAGCTTATTCCAATATTTAACACCTACTTGAAATTCTTTAATAAAAGCACCAAAGCTCTCCCCCTTTACATTGATACAAATCATTAAATTCACTTTATCAACTTTAGATAACATAAACTCAATACCTTTATCAATAGCCTCAATTTCATCTTTCGTTATAAATTCATCTAATTCATAAACCAAAGTGTCTACTCTTTGAGAATCAATTTGTTGTAACATAATTAAATATTTATGAGTTAATATACCAATTGCTAACCAAAGGAATATATCCATTAGCATAGCTTGCTAAATCTTTATTTTGAAATAATATATTATTTTTTGGAAGTTCCAGTTTAAAATTTAAAATTTTACTTTTTTCTAATATTTCAAATATTCCTTTTGATTGAATTTTATTAATTAAAAAAGTATCTTCTAAAAATCTAATAATTTTTCGTCTACCAGAACCATAACTAAATTCATTCTCAATTTTTTTACCAAAATGCTCCATCAATTTCTCTCCAATATCTGAGATTGAATGTCCCTTTGATAAAATTTTACAAACAGCCTCACGTACTTCCATTAATTGAATTGTTGTTTTAGCAATTAAATCATGTAAATTCTTATGTTCTTTTTCCAATCTTGATTTTTCAGCTAACAATTTTAATTTTTCAGTTTTTAAATACTCAATATCATTATTCGAAACCTTATCTGAGTGCATTAAATGAAATTTTTCAAAAGTACTCTCTAACTCATTTAGCCATTTTTTCGAAGCTCTTTTTTCATTTAACACCTCATTAGATTCAACTTCTATGGGGTATTTTTCTATTAAATCCAATAAATAATCAATGGTTGAAATATCTTCCTTTATTTGAGTATGCTCAACTTCTAACTTTTCCAATATTTTTTCAAAATTTTTCAATTCTTTATTCATATCAGAACTGGTTATTTCTTTATCTTTTTCTTGAATTAATTTTATAAAATTTTCCATTATATTTATTTTTTTAATTTATTAAACGTTTATGTGCCAAGCTCCAATTATAGGTACAAATTCATCTGCAAATCCATAATCTTTGTAATAGTAGAATACATCATTCTCTGGAATATCTATTTTAAAGTTTATGGTTTTACTTTTTTCTAATAGATCTATCAACTCTTTGGATCTTATTTTATTTATTTTAAATGTTTTCTCTAAAAATAAAATGATTTCTTTTCGACCTGAGAAATATGTCCCAACCACTTTATCACCATATTTTTCTGTTATTTTTTTAGCTACAGCATCAATATCATACCCTTTTGTTATTTTTTTGCAAAATTCATTTCTTACATCGGTTAACAACACTGTAGTTTTAGAAATAATATTATTTATATATTTTAGCTGGCGCTCTAAATTTCCCTTTTCTTCTACAAGTTTTGTATTTTCAAGCTTTATAAAATCTATTTCTTCTTTATTTAAGTCTTTAGTGGGAGTATTGTGAAA
>JAMOMG010000122.1 GCA_027068695.1 Flavobacteriaceae bacterium | reverse complement strand
TATTAGAGATGTCAAAAAAAGTCCGTCATCGCGGGCCGGATTGGAGTGGTATTTACGCCGATGAAAAAGCTATTTTAGCTCATGAGCGATTGGCAATTGTTGATCCAACTTCAGGGAAACAACCGTTGTTTAGTGAAGATGGTAAATTGGTGTTAGCGGCAAATGGTGAAATTTATAATCATAGAGAGTTACGTAAACAATTTGAAGGGAAGTATAATTTTCAAACAGAATCTGATTGTGAAGTAATTTTAGCATTATACAAAGAAAAAGGTACTGATTTTATTGATGAATTAAATGGAATTTTTGGCTTTGCTTTATATGATGCTGAAAAAGACGAATATTTTATAGCACGTGATCATATGGGAATTATTCCTTTATATATGGGCTGGGATGAAAATGGTACTTTTTATGTAGCTTCTGAATTAAAAGCGTTGGAAGGTGTTTGTGGAAAAATTGAGTTGTTTCCTCCAGGGCATTTTTTACATAGTAAAGATGGAAAATTAACCAAATGGTATTCTAGAGATTGGATGGAATATAAAGCAGTAAAAGAAAACCAGACTAGTATTGATGAAATACATGATGCTTTAGAAGCAGCAGTTCATCGTCAATTAATGTCTGATGTACCTTATGGTGTATTGCTTTCAGGAGGTTTAGATTCTTCGGTGACTTCAGCAATTGCAAAAAAATATGCTGAAAAAAGAATAGAAAGTGGTGATACACAAGATGCTTGGTGGCCGCAATTACACTCATTTTCAGTTGGTTTGGAAGGTTCCCCAGATTTAGCAGCCGCTCAATTAGTGGCCGACCATATTGGCACGGTACATCACGAAATTAAATTCACCATTCAAGAAGGGTTAGATGCTATTAAAGATGTAATTTATAACTTAGAAACTTACGATATTACAACTATTCGCGCTTCAACGCCTATGTACCTTATGGCAAGAGTTATTAAATCTATGGGTGTAAAAATGGTGTTATCTGGAGAAGGAGCCGATGAGTTGTTTGGGGGTTATTTATATTTTCATAAAGCACCAAATGCTGAGGAATTTCACAAGGAAACAGTTCGTAAATTAAGTAAATTGCATATGTATGATTGTTTACGAGCCAACAAAAGTTTGGCTGCTTGGGGAATTGAAGGACGTGTACCATTTTTAGATAAAGAATTTATAGACGTAGCGATGCGTATGAATCCACAAGATAAAATGATTAATGGTGAGCGTATGGAAAAATGGGTTGTGCGTAAGGCATTTGAAAAATATTTACCTGAAAGTGTTACATGGCGACAAAAAGAACAATTTTCTGACGGTGTTGGTTATAGTTGGATTGATACTTTAAAAGAAGTAGTAGATAAAGAAGTTACAGATGAGCAGTTGGCAAATGCTAACTATAAGTTTCCAATTCAAACACCAACCAGTAAAGAGGAATATTATTATAGATCAATATTTGCAAAACATTTTCCTTCTGATACTGCAGCTTGGAGTGTGCCACAAGAGGCATCCGTAGCTTGTAGTACTAAAATAGCGTTGGAATGGGATGAAAGTTTTAAGAATATGAATGATCCATCAGGTAGAGCAGTAGCCAATGTTCATGATGATGCGTATTAGAGATAACATATTTAATTTAAAATAGTATCTTAAAACCGTTCTAGTTATGGAGCGGTTTTTTATTTTTGTTAAAAAAAGACAAATGCTATTAAAAGAAACAAAAGAAAAGTTACTACCAACACTAAAAAAATATTTTGGATACGATAATTTTCGTGAGCAGCAACAAGAGATTATAGAATCAGTACTTTCTAAGAATGATAACTTGGTTATCATGCCAACTGGTGGAGGGAAATCAATTTGTTTTCAATTACCAGCATTACTTTTTGATGGAATTACCTTGGTAATTTCACCATTAATTGCATTAATGAAAGATCAGGTTGATGGTTTAATTGCAAATGGAATTTCTGCTGCTTTTTATAATAGCAGTCAAGAAAAAATAGAACAACAAGCTATTTTTGAAAAAGTAATTAAGAAGGAAATAAAATTACTATATGTTGCACCCGAGAGCTTATTTTTATTAGAAAATATTTTGAATGAAGAATATATTAGTTGTATTGCCATTGACGAGGCACATTGTATTTCTTCTTGGGGTCATGATTTTAGACCTTCCTATCAGCAATTAGGATTCTTGAAAAAAACATTACCGATTACTCCAATTATTGCATTAACAGCAACAGCTGATAAAGCTACACGAAAAGATATTCTTCAGCAGTTAAGTATTCCTGAAGCAATACAATTTTTAGCTTCTTTTGACAGAAAAAACATTGAATTAATAGTTCGTTCTGCAAGTGATAGAGTTTCTCAGATCGTTAAATTTATTAAGAATAAGCCAAATGAAGCAGGTATTATTTATTGTTTAAGTAGAAAATCTACAGAACAATTAGCTTCTAAATTAACCCAGCAAGGAATTAATTCAGCAGCATATCACGCAGGTTTAAGTTCAGAACAACGTACAAAAACACAAG
>JAMOMG010000121.1 GCA_027068695.1 Flavobacteriaceae bacterium | reverse complement strand
GAGTTTAAAAAAGCTGCTCAAGAAGACGATGAAGATGAAAAAAAAGATGAAAAGATAGATAAAAAATAATGATATAACTTAAAACAAAAAACCTGTACAATTTGTACAGGTTTTTTGTTTTTAAAATAGTTTGTTTTTAAAATTTAACTGCAGTTCCGGAAGCGGTTACCATTAACATACCTCCTTTGGACCCTACAGTTTCATAATCTAAATCAATACCAATTACTGCAGAAGCTCCAATTTTTTGAGCCTCTTCTTCCATTTCTTTCAATGCAATTTCTTTTGCCTCTCTTAAAACACTTTCATAAGAACCAGATCTACCTCCAACAATATCTCTAATGCCAGCAAAAAAGTCTTTAAAAATATTAGCTCCAATAATGGTTTCACCTGTAACAATTCCTAAATACTCTTTAATTGTATGAGTTTCTAACGTATTTGTAGTTGTTAAAAGCACTATTGTTTAGAATTTTCATTAAGAGAATCAGACTCTTTTATTTTATTGGCAGCTACTAAACTAGTAACCATATCATTTAACATACTACTAGCGGCATTTGGATTATTTGGTAATAAAATAAGGTTAGATTTTGTAGTGGAACCAATACTTTGTAAAGTATCGTAATGTTGTGTAATAACAATTAAAGCTGAAGCTTCTTGGCTGTTAATACCAGCTCTATTTAATACAACCATACTTTCTTCTAAACCACGTGCAATTTCTCTTCGTTGATCAGCAATACCTTTACCTTGTAAGCGTTTACTTTCGGCTTCAGCTTTTGCTCTTTCAACAATTAAAATACGTTGTGCATCACCTTCATGTTGAGCAGCAACTTTTTCGCGTTCAGCAGCATTAATTCTATTCATCGCAATTTTTACATTTTCATCAGGGTCAATATCTGTTACCAATGCTTTAATAATATCGTATCCATAATTAAGCATAGCTTCTTTCAAATCTCTTTGAATAGCTAATGCTATTTCTTCTTTTTTTACAAATACATCATCTAATATCATTTTAGGTACTTCTGCACGTACAACATCAAATATAAAAGCAGTAATTTGTTCATGTGGATTTTGAAGTTTATAAAAAGCATCATAAACATGATTTCTTTGAACTAAAAACTGCACTGAAATTTTAAGATGCACAAATACATCATCTTTGGTTTTAGTTTCAACAATTACATCTAACTGTTGAATTTTTAAGCTTATTTTACCAGCTATTTTATCTATTAAAGGAACTTTTAAATTTAAACCAGCATGACCCGTACGTTTAAATTTTCCAAAACGCTCAACAATAAAAACAGTTTGTTGTTTAACAACAAATAAACCAGAAAGAATAATAAAAAGAATAGGAATAATCCATACAATAGCTGAAGTCATAGTTTTTTATTTAATTTAAGATTAACAATTTATGTAAAGATACAAGTTTAAATGCTCTTTTTTTAATAAGTATTATAAATTATAAAAATGTTACAAAATTTATAAATATTAACTTTTTAAATAATCAATTCTATTTAATTAGTATCTTTATTCTTTATAAATTTATATGAAAAAAATTATATTTAGAATTGTAGCGGTTATATTTATTGGTATTACGTTGTATATTACCTCAATTTATTATATTACTTATAGTGAAGGATATAGAGCGGGAAAGTTAGTAAAAATTAGTCATAAAGGTATAATTTTTAAAACTTGGGAAGGTGAAATTAGTCAAGGAGTTTCAGATGCTCAAACATTTAAATTTTCAGTAGAGGAAAAAGAAAAAAAAGTTATAGAATCTCTTAAAAATTTACAAGGAAAAAGTGTAAAACTAACTTATAAAGAGCGATTTAGCACTTTTTTTTGGTTAGGAGATACCAAATATTTTGTTACAAAAGTTGAAAAAACAGAGTGAATTTTATTTATATAATAAATTATTTCAAAGTATCAATTGCTTTTTTAATTCGTAAAATAGTTTCTTCCTTACCAATCATTTCAGCAATATCAAATAGGTGAGGACCTTTCATTGCACCTACCAAACTTAATCTAAAAGGTTGCATAACTTTCCCAAAACCTATTTCTTTTAAAGTAATCCATTCTTTAACATTGGTTTCAATATTTTGAGAATTAAAATCTTTTATAGTTTCTAGTATTGAAATAAGCTCTTTCATTAAATCTGGAGTTCCTTCTTTCCAATTTTTTCTGGTTGCTTTTTCATCGTATGTAGTTGGCGTTTCAAAAAAGAAGTTGCTTAAATTCCAAAAATCAGTTACAAATGTGGCGCGTTCTTTTATGAGTGAAACTACTTTTTTAGTATAATTTTCTTCCGAAGAAATCCCTTTTTCTTTGAGTATTACAGTAAATAACTCAGCCAACTCAGCATCTGGTTTTTTCATCATATACTGCTGATTAAACCATTTTGTTTTGTCGGGATTAAATTTAGCACCGCTTTTACTTACACGTTCTAAGCTAAATGTGTTACACAATTCTTCTAAAGTAAAAATTTCTTGTTCAGTACCGGGATTCCAACCTAATAAAGCTAGCATATTTATAAAAGCATC
>JAMOMG010000120.1 GCA_027068695.1 Flavobacteriaceae bacterium | reverse complement strand
TCCGTTGGTAAAAGGAATTCACAACTTTTTTTTGAATGATGCTAAATTAAAAAATATTACCATAATTGGCCCTCAAAAAGAAGCTGCTCAATTAGAAGGCAGTAAAGAGTTTGCTAAAAAATTTATGATTCGTCATAACATTCCAACTGCAGCCTATAAAAGCTTCACCAATAAAAATTTAGAAGAAGGCTATTTGTTTTTAGAAACGTTGAATTCACCGTATGTTTTAAAAGCTGATGGGTTGGCTGCAGGTAAAGGGGTATTGATTTTAAAAGACTTGCAAGAAGCCCAAAACGAACTAAAAGAAATGTTAACCAATCAAAAATTTGGAGCAGCAAGCAATAAAGTTGTTATTGAAGAATTTTTAGACGGTATAGAATTAAGCTGTTTTGTTTTAACTGATGGGAAAAGTTATATAAATCTACCAAATGCAAAAGATTATAAACGTATTGGAGAAGGAGATGCAGGTTTAAATACTGGAGGTATGGGAGCTGTTTCACCAGTTCCATTTGCAAACGTCTCATTTATAAAAAAAATAGAAGACCAAATTATTAAACCAACTGTTGAAGGACTACAAAAAGATAGTATACCATACAAAGGCTTTATTTTTTTCGGAATTATTAAAGTTGGTGATGAACCAAAAGTGATAGAATATAATTGTCGTATGGGTGATCCAGAAACGGAAGTTGTTATTCCTCGTATTAAAAGTGATTTTTTAGAGTTATTAATAGCTACAGGAAATAATAAGCTACATACTAAAACTATTGAATTTAAAAAAGAAAGTGCTGCTACTGTAATGCTGGTTTCAGGAGGTTATCCAGAAGCTTATAAAAAAGGAAAAATTATTGAAGGAATTAAGACAATTGAAGATTCTATTGTTTTCCATGCAGGAACAACTGTAAATAACAATAAAACTGTAACAAACGGAGGTAGGGTAATTGCAATTACCTCTTACGGTGCTAATTTTAAAGAAGCATTGAAAAAATCGTATCAAAATATTAAAAAAATAAGTTTTGATAAGATGAATTATAGAAAAGATATTGGTTTTGACTTGTAAAAAAAAATTCTTGTTGCACCATTAAATTGGGGATTAGGTCATGCAACGCGTTGTATTCCTATTATTTATGCTTTAATTAAAGCTAAATGCACACCTATTTTAGCAAGTGATGGAGATGCTTTGTTATTACTTCAAAAAGAATTTCCCTCATTAAAGAGCTACGTACTTCCTTCCTATAATATTAAGTATACCAATAAGGGAAAAAACTTACGAATTAAGCTGTTTTTTAGCATCCCATCAGTAATTTCAGCAGTAAAAAAAGAACGAAAAACAGTTAATTTATTAATTGAAAAAGAAGGTCTTGTTGGAATTATTTCAGATAATAGATTTGGAGTTGTAAGCAATAAAATACCTTCTGTATATATAACTCATCAACTACAAGTATTATCAGGATTAACCACATTTATTACTTCAAAAATACATCAAAAAATAATGAAACAATTTGATGAGTGCTGGGTGCCAGATATAGAACAGGAGCCTAATTTTTCTGGTAAACTAGGCCATTTAAATAAGCTAAATATGAATGTTAAGTATTTAGGCTTATTAAGCAGATTTAAGAATAAAAATACGGCTATCAAATATGATTTATTAGTATTATTATCTGGTCCAGAACCTCAACGAACATTGCTAGAAACCAAACTGTTTTTTGAATTAAAAAGTTATAAGGGTAATGTACTTTTTGTTAGAGGAACGCTGTTAAATTCAACCAAAATAACCAAACCAACTAATTTCAAAATAATTAATTATTTATTATCAGAAGAATTAGAAGAGGTAATTAATCAAAGTGAGTTAGTATTGGCACGTTCAGGATATTCAACAATTATGGATTTAGCAGTTTTAGGTAAAAAAGCTTTTTTTATACCTACTCCAGGACAATTTGAACAGGAATATTTAGCTAGTATTTTGAGTCGTAAATTAATAGCACCTTATGCAACACAAAAAGAATTTACAATTGAACATCTGAAAAAGTTAGGTGAATTTACAGGATTTGAGGTTTGTAAGTCAGATTTTAATTTAGATTTTTTCAAGCTTTTCGAGGGTAAATGAAAATTCAGATCCTTTTTTAAATTTACTTTCAACAAAAATATGTTCGTTATGAGCTTCAATAATATGCTTAACTATTGAAAGTCCCAAACCCGAACCTCCTTGTTCTCGAGATCTACTTTGATCTACTCTGTAAAAACGCTCAAATAATCTTGCTCTATGCTCTTTTTTTATACCTTCTCCGTTATCGGCAATTTTTATAAGTATTTTATCTTTTTTAAAATGTGATACACTTACTAAAGTTGTACCGTTAGTTTTTCCATATTTTATAGAGTTAACAAGTAAATTTGTAAGTACTTGCTCAATACGTTTAATATCGCCTATAACCATTATGGGATATTCATAATGTTTATCAAAGAATAATGAAATGTTTCTTTTTTTTGCTTTCATTTCAAGTAAGTCAAACACATTTTGAATTAATTCAATGATGTTAAAAGGTTGTTT
>JAMOMG010000119.1 GCA_027068695.1 Flavobacteriaceae bacterium | reverse complement strand
CCAAAGTCAACCATAAATTGGATTACTTTTTCTTCTTTTTTGGAACCTCTTGGAACTGCATTTAAATCAGCAAAATTATTCCAAAGAGCTTTAGGTTCTAGTTCTCTTATCTCTTTATTCATCTTTTATTATGTTATTTTCTATGATAATTCTATAATACTTTCACTTAGGGGTTTTCTTACCTTTTTCATACCACTCATAATATCATCTTTTGCTCTAAAACCTACAGGTAGTAATAAAACAGATTTTAAATTTAGTTGTTTTAAATTTAATAATTCATCTATTTTTTCAGGAACAAAACCTTCCATTGGACAGGCGTCAATTTTTTCTATGGCGCAAACAGTCATTAAATTTCCTAAGGCAATATACGTTTGATTTTTAGCTGATTGCTGTCTTTCTTCAACTGTTTTATTTTTATACATATCAATCAGTTGCTTCCTAAAATCTGAAATTACTTCTTCGTCAACGTTTCTCACCCTCTTTTCCATATCAAAATATGCATTGATATCAGCAGTTGTTGTGTCATCTTCAATACATAAAATTAATAAATGGGAAGCATCTGCAACTTGATGTTGAAAATAGGAATGTTCAACAAATTTTTCTTGGATTTCTTTATTGTTAATTACAATTAATTTTATAGGTTGTAAACCAAAAGATGTGGGAGTTAAATTGAAAGCTTTTTTTAGCATTTCAATTTGTTGTTCTGTTAGTTTTTTTGAAGGGTCAAATTTTTTAGTAGCATATCTCCATTCTAAGCTATCAAGTACGTTCATTTCTATTAAATTAGTTTTTACAAAATTAATCCAAAAGTACTCAAATTTAGACAATTTTAATACTCAATTTTCATAACTAAAAGTTAATTTATACTTTTATATAGATTAAAATTGCTATGAAAGAAAATTTACTACATTTTGTGTGGAAACTACAATTGTTTTCACCTATGAAATTACAATCTACCAAAGGGGAATTTATTCAAGTTGTTACTCCTGGAATAGAGAATAAGAATACAGGCCCTGACTTTTTGAACGCTAAAATTGTTATTGGAAAACAACTTTGGGCTGGAAATGTTGAAATCCATCTAAATTCGTCAGATTGGTATGCACATACTCATGAAATTGACAGAAATTATGATTCAGTTATTTTACATGTTGTTTGGGAACACAATGTTGAGATTTATAGAAAATTGAATCAAGAAATAGCAACATTAGAATTAAAAAATTATATTTCTAACCATTTATTGGATAATTATAAGTTACTTTTTAATAGACCCAAAAAGTGGATTAATTGTGAAAATAATATTGAGGCAACAAATTTATTTATTTTATCACATTGGTTTGAACGACTTTATTTTGAGCGATTAGAACAAAAATCTAATGGTATTCAGCAATTATTAAGAGCTAATAATAATGATTGGGAAGCAACGTTGTTTATTTTATTAGCTAAAAATTTTGGCTTAAAAATTAATGCAGAGGCATTTAAAAATTTTGCAACTTCTTTTAACTTTTCAGTTGTTAGAAAAGTTTCAACAAATAGAAACCAACTAGAAGCATTGTTTTTTGGTCAAGCAGGTTTATTAATTAATAACTTAGAGTCAGCATATTTTAAAAAATTAAAGGAAGAGTATGCATATTTAAAAATAAAATATAATTTAACACCAATTTCAAAAGAACAAATTCAGTTTTTTAGATTGCGACCAAATAATTTCCCAACAATAAGATTATCTCAATTGGCTTCGTTATATTTTGAAAATAAATTTTTATTTTCAAAAATAATTGAAATTAATACGCTTGAAGGTTTTTATGATTTATTAACTACTGCTACATTGCCCTTTTGGGAAACCCATTATACGTTTGAGAAAGAGTCTAATAAAAGTGTCAAAAAACTATCAAAATCATTTATTGATTTAGTATTAATTAATACAATTGTTCCTCTAAAATTCATGTATTTAAAAAATATAGGTAAAAGTAATTTTAGTTCGGTAATTTCTATAATAGACCAAATTAAGCCTGAAAAAAATAAGATTATTTCAAAATTCAACAATCTAAAAATAGGAAGCACCAATGCTTTTGAAACACAAGCTTTATTGCAACTTAAAAATGAATATTGTAATAATAAACGTTGTTTACAATGTGAAATAGGGAAAGAAGTATTGAAAAATTAATTTGGATACCAGTTATGTATGCGAATTTCAATATTTTTATTTTTAGTATTTACTAATTTTTTAAATTTAGCAATATCGCTATATCCATTTTTTCCTCTGTAATGATACGGATATACAATTTTTGGTTGAAAGTCTAAAACTGCATTTGTAGCTTGGTTTATATCCATAGTGTAAGGTAAATTCATACAAATAAAAGCAATATCAATATTTTGTAATATTCTCATTTCTAAAATATCTTCTGTGTCTCCAGAAATGTAAATACGCTTATTATCAATGGTTAAAAGATAGCCATTGCCCCTTCCTTTTGGGTGTTTTGAGTTTGCATCTTCAGGTAAATTATACATTGGTATGGCTTTTATAAACATATTAAATCTATGAATGCCTTGC
>JAMOMG010000118.1 GCA_027068695.1 Flavobacteriaceae bacterium | reverse complement strand
TCAATTTGAGTGATTAATTTCCCAAATCTGTCAAAAATATAAATATTAGAGTTGGCATAGAAATTTTCATTAACACCTAAAACAAGCCAAGTATCATTATAACCATCATTATTTGGTGTAAAAAATTTGGGAAATCCAATAACAGAAACATCTATTTGGGCAATACCACAACTATTTTTATCACGAACAAAAACAGTATAAATACCAGGCATTAGATTTTCAAAATAAGGTTCATCTTGAAAAGACCCCATAAATTCATTCATTTTTTGGATTGCAAATTCATAATCTCCGATTCCTAAATTTGTGGTTGAGATGGTTATGGAATTATTTTCTGAATCATCAATAATTGTAATGTCGTCTAAGGTAATAGTGGCAATTATTGAAGCCTCAATGGTTATTGTTTGAGGGAATGATTGACATCCTTCAGCTGAAGTGGCAATAACGGTATATTCACCTGCTTTAGAAATAATAGCATCAAAATTTGTACTTATAATAGCCCCACTTTCATTTTTCCATTCATAGGTGTAATTATTTAGGGCATTGAATGTTTCTACAGTAATAGGAGGCAGGTTTAAACAGTAAATTGCTGTAGGATATAATTCAAATTGTGGTTTTTCATTTACAATAAAATTTAGAGTTGTTTCAGCCGTACAGCTACTATTTAACTCATTTTCAACTTTAATTATGATTGTTTTTGTGTTTGTAATAAATGGGTTTGGCAATGGACTTGGAAGTGAATTTCCATTTTGATCAAAATAAGAAACAAGCATTCCTGTTTGCCCATTTAAAATAGTAGTTTGAATATTAGACGTGTCAAATGAGAAAATACCATCTATATCATCATCACATTCAACAAGATCTGGAACTGTGTATGCTACGGGTTTTTTATCAACAATAAATTCTAATGTAGTTTCATCAAAACAAGCACCATCAGGATCAATAGAATTGATATCGGTAACTCTAATTGTAATGGTTTGACTTTTAGTTAAAAAAGGATTTGGCAATGGGCTTGGAAGTGAATTTCCATCCTGATCAAAATAAGAGACAGTCATTCCTGTTTGTCCGTTTAAAACTGTAGTTTGAACACTTGAAGTATCAAAAGGAAAAAAACCATCAAAATCATCATCACACTGTCTATCTATTGTAATGCTGTTAGCAACAGGTACAGGTTCAACATTTAAAGTAATACGAGGCCAAATACCAAGACAATCATTATCTAATTCACTATCAATTCTTATATAAATAATTTGAGGGCTAGTATAACCTTCATTCCTATAGTTTGAAGGGTCTATAATTGGATTTAATTCAGATAAAGCATCGGCTTCGTTTCTATAATAAGAGATAATTAATTGTTGATTGGCAGGGAAAAGAGCTTTTACATCATTGGTAATACCACTAAAATCAAAGGCTGTTATTCCGTCTCTTTCATTATTAATAACATCTATAAAATCATCACATTCATAATATTCCCGTTGTTTAAAAGTAGCAGGAATACCAGTTGTTGAAACAGTTAAGTTTATTTCAGAAACACGATGGCAGCCATTACTATTTTCTATTCGAGTCCAAACAGTCTCAGTTGTTACGTTTTGGTTAATATATGTAGTAGGATTTGCAATTACTTGAGTATTGTCATTTGTATCAGCAGCTAAAAATGTTTTAAAATAGGTAAAATATTCATTGGCCGCATTTACAGAAATTTTATCATTAACTTCGGTTAAATTAAAGGTGCTAAATCCATCAGTATCATTATCACACTGTTTTAGACTGGCAGAAGGTGTTACAGTTGGCAATTCAAATACTTCAATATCAAAATTAGTAACAGCGCTACAATTAGGATTCAAGGTATTTACAATTTTTACATAAATAGGTTGTTTTCTTATGGTGTTTTGAAAAGCTGTTGGATTTAAAATAGGATTTGTTAGGGAAGCATTTCTAAAATATGTAATTGTGAAATTTGATGAAGATTGTCCATTTAAAATTTCAGGTTCTTTTAAGGTTAAATCAAAAATTTCAAGGCCATCAACATCTGTTCCAATTAAATTAGAATCACATTGACCTAAAACAGGTATTGTTAAAGAAGGTTTGGGAGTTTCAAATACTTGAATTGTAAAACTTTTGGTATCATAACAAGCCGGATTTAGGATGTTGTAAATTTTTGCAATAATAGTGTCTGTACTAAAAGCTGAAGCATTAGTGTATGGATTTGTAATTTCATTAGAATTTGTATCAGCATCAGCCAAGTTTCTAAAATAAGAGATTTTAAATTCTGTTGAACTCTGACCATTTAGTACCTCAGTATCTCTTAAAGTAGCTAAATCAAATGAGTAGAACCCATCATTATCATCATCACATTCACTTATTGGAGATGGTTGGTATGCAACAGGAACATTATAAACTTCTATAGAAAATTCACCTTCTAAAATAATAATGTTTCCACAACTATCAGTTTGTGAAACCTCCAAAGAATATAAACCACTTGCAGAGGTGTCAATATTTGCAAAAGTTAAATTTTTTGAATTTGAAAAAGGAGTAGAGTCACCATTAAAATACCAATTGTAAGTTGAAGTACCTGTTAAA
>JAMOMG010000117.1 GCA_027068695.1 Flavobacteriaceae bacterium | reverse complement strand
CTATCAATTATTCGGGTAGCAATTACACCAGCAGCATTACACCCAAATCCCATACTCATAGTTAAAGCTTGTTTGCCATGAGCTCCAGATTTTTTAAATAATGAATCTAAATTAAAGGCTACTCTTGGTAAATAACCAAAATCTTCTAATAAGGTAAATAACGGGAAAAAAATCGCCATTGGTGGTAGCATTACTGAAATTACCCAAGCAACAGATAAATAAACACCGTCAATTAAAAATCCGCTTAACCACCAAGGAGTGTTAATTGTTGTTGCTAAATTTTTTAGTAATGGGTGAAAATCATCTAAAAGAATTTTAGCTAAAAGAGAAGAAGGGTAGTTTGCACCAGTTATGGTTAGCCAGAGTATTACTGCTAATATTAAAAACATAATTGGAAATCCCCAAGTTTTACTGGTTACAATTTTATCTATTTTTGTATCAATAGAAAATTTATTTTTTTTATTTTTTCTTGTAATAGCATCACCCACTATTTCTGCAGCATCAGCGTAAATACCTTCCGCTAAATGGTCATGAAAATCATCGCCAATTTGCCAACGCAATTCTTTAGATAGGGCTAATATATCATCTATATTTTTATTTTTCATATTTTAATTTTGTACAAACTCTTGTGTTTTTAATGCTTTTATTATTTGTGTATCTCCTTCTAATAATCTTAAAGCTATCCATCTACTGTTTGGTATTGTTGGATATTCTTTTTCAATTTTAGCACCTAATCTTTCCATGGCTTTTTCAATATTTTTAGGAATGTTTTTAATTCTATGTGGCTTACAACTAATTTTACCACTAGCCACTTCACTAATTGTTTGAATTAATTCTGAAATACCTTTATTAAATCTGGCACTTGTTGGCACAACAGGAATACCTAAGTTACGAGCTAAAGTACGAGTGTTAATTTCAATACCATTTCTAGTTGCTTCATCTATTAAATTTAAGCACAATACAGCTTTGTCAGTTATTTCTAATATTTGTAATACTAAATTTAAATTTCGTTCTAGTCTGCTTGCATCAACAACTATTACAGTAACAGAGGGTTTCCCAAAAAGAATAAAATTACGTGCAACTTCCTCATCTTCAGAGGTTGATAGTAATGAGTAGGTTCCTGGTAAATCAATTAATTTATATTTTTCTTCATTGTATTCAAATCCGCCTTCAGCTCTTGTAACAGTTTTTCCCGGCCAATTTCCTGTGTGTTGCTTTAATCCTGTTAGAGCATTAAAAACAGTGCTTTTTCCTGTATTTGGATTTCCAGCTAGTGCAATTACAAAATCAAAATTGGAAGTATTTACTCCTAATTTTTTTAACCCTTTTGCATTGAAATGAGCGCAGGTGTCGCAAGCACTTTTTACTTTTATATCCATTAGTTAATTTTTTTAATCAAAATTTTTGAAGCCTGATTGTTTCTTAGGGCAATTGTGGTTCCTTTTATTAAATAAGCATTTGGCTCACCTAAAGGGTTCAATAAATCAATACTTACTGTTGCTCCTTTTACAAAACCTAAATCCAATAATCGTCTTCTGTTTTCGCCTCTACTTTCTTTTGAAATTCCAATGATATTTGCTTTTTCAGTCTTTTTTAAGCTTGAAAGACGAGCTATATTTTCTTCATTTATAATATCTTTTTTTAAAATTGAAATAGTTAAATTACCTGCTACAATGGGCGCTAGTTTAAATTCTTCACCTTCTGAAAAAAATGAAACTCGTGTATTGTTATTTTCTGTGACTCTTATATGTGAGCCAATATGAATATTTTCAGCCAATATTTGTTTGTAAATAATATCGGGTTCATCTTCAATATGAATAATTTCACCAACTGTGTTAATGGGTAGTGTTGAAAGAGCTACACCATTAATAATTGCCATTTTTCCGGTTTTTGAAGGAATAGGGTCTCCATGTGGGTCAAATAATGGGTTTCCTAATTTAGAAGCCAACAAGTTGGTTTCCTCGGTGTTTAATTCATGTTCTTTTTGCTCGGCTCTTTCGTGCCATTCAGATTTGTCATAACCTGTTTTTTCTGCTAAAAATTTTTCCCATAACCTATGCATTCTTATAATTCTTAAAGCGTATTCTCTTCCTAAAGGTTTTAATTTTAGTTGTTCTCCATCAAGTAGAATAAAGTTATTGGCAGTCATTTTTTCAATAGATTTAATGATAAGGGTATTGTTGAAATTAAGTATTTGAGTAAGATTGTTTGTGTTTAAAATTTTACCTGAATTTTCATTATGGAACAATAATTTTAAAATATCTTCAATAACCATTTTTTCATTGGTTCTATAGTTGTTTTTTATAATCCAAAACCAGCCTCTGGTAGGTCTAAATAAAAAATATATTAATATAGAGAGCGCTATAAAAATAAGTAATGCATTAAGAGGATTATAAGTATTCATTAGTTTTGTATGTATATGTTTTTGGCTATGCTTTCTGAAAGAATTAACTGTTGATTGTTGTATGCAATTTTAAAAGAATTATCAAAAGGTTCAATTTCAACAATTTTAATTTTTTCACCAATTTCTAATTTATTTTTACTTAAATATTTTAAAAATTTATCGGAAGAATCTTTGACATGAACAAAAATGCCCTCTTCATT
>JAMOMG010000116.1 GCA_027068695.1 Flavobacteriaceae bacterium | reverse complement strand
AAAATTAATATTTTTTATAATTTAACCGATATTGTGAATGTAAAATATTAAAAAATAGAGAAAAGGGAAAAAATAAAATCATGGGTATTTTAAAAAATATGAATATAAAAACAATTGTAACAGTTGTTGTAGTATTGTCACTTGCAACTATATTTGCATTTGGATCTTTATTGGCGTACAATAAGTATAACTATTATAAAAAATCAAACAAGGTAGTTGAAAGTTTAAATATCTCAATCCAACTTGGTGAATTAATTCATGAATTACAAAAAGAGAGAGGTAAAAGTGCTGGTTATATAGGTTCTAATGGTACAAAGTTCAAAAATTCACTCTCAAAACAAAGAGAATTAAGTGATGAAAAAATAGAACTTTTTATGAAACTTGAAAATAATTTTGCTAATGACATTGAAACAAAATATAATCAGATTAAAACTAAATTATCAAGCATAGATAAAATCAGACAAAAAATCACTAACCAAAATATCTCTTCTAAACAATCTATAGAGTTTTATAGCAATTTAAATAAACAAATTATCTATCTTATAAATAAAATTTCACTAGCAAATGAAGGAGCTATATCATCTCTTCTTCCATACATAAATTTTTTAAATGCTAAAGAGAAAATAGGCATCATAAGAGCCGTTGGCTCAGCAAGATTTTCAAAAGGTTTTTTTGATAAAGAGAGTAAACTATATTTTGAAAAACTAACTCTTATAAGTAGAGAATATTTTAATATATTTTCATCATTAACAGATGAAAAAACAAAGACTTTATATAATGAGTTGATAAAAAACACCAACAGACACAAAACAATAGATAAACACATAAAAAGTGTATTTAACTCTAGCATTAGTGAGCCTCTTGATATTAATGGTCAAAAATGGTTTACACTTTTAACTAAAGAAATCAATAACTTGTTAAAAGTAGAGAGCTTTATGGCTAAAGATATAAAAAGTTTTGCAAATAAACAAGCTGAGATAGAGTTTAATGGTTTTTTAACAATCTTAGGTATTGTTTTATTAATCACAATATCTATATTAGCTTTAAGTCTATACATGGTATCAAAATTTTCAAAATCTATGAAAAATCTAAATTTAGGAGTAAATAATCTTTTAAAATATCTAAACAAAGAGATAACAGAACCTGTAAAAATAGAAATAACCTCAAACGATGAAGTTGGAAAAATATCAAAACTTTTTAATAACTACTTAAAAAGTGAAGTTAAAAGATATAAAAGCGACCTTCTAACAACGGGAGAAACTGTACTTGTACTAGATAAAATTAGCAAAGGTTACTTTGACACTTTAGTAACCACATCTCCACTAACTGCTGGAATGATAACACTAACTAAATCAATAAATAGAATGACAAAAAATCAAGGAGCAATTCTAATAAGTGTTGAGAAAGTTTTAAAAGAGCTATCAAATGGCATTTATGAAAACAAGATAGAGTTAACAAGCAAGATACAAGGTTCTTTAAGAGATATGGTAATATCTGTAAATTCACTAGCAGATATATTAAAAAATAATACAAAAAATAATCTTGAAAATGGAAATGAGTTAAAAACAAAAGTAGAAGTCTTTTCTGGAGCTTCAATTGAACTTGTAAATACAACAAAAGAGCAAACATCTGCTATAGAAGATACTTCAAAATCTATAGAGATTATGAGAAGTCAGGTTGGAGATATTGTGGTATATTCTGATGATATTGTTACACAAAGCTTGGATGTAAAATCAATTTTGACAGTTATCGCTGATATTGCAGATCAAACAAACCTATTGGCATTAAATGCAGCGATAGAAGCAGCAAGAGCTGGAGAGCACGGGAGAGGTTTTGCCGTAGTCGCAGATGAAGTAAGACAATTAGCTGAAAAGACACAAAAATCATTAACAGATATAAGTTCAACTATAAATACACTAAATCAATCAGCAAACAACATAAGTCAAAGTATAAAAGAACAGACTAACTCAATTGAGAAAGTAGACAATACTTTAGAACTTTTAGTAAAAAGTGGCGAAAAAAATAGAAAAATAAGCCAAACAATTCACGATAGCTCTGGGGAAATAGAAGAGATATCAAACAAATTAGTAAAAAAAGTTTAGGAGATTAAAATGAGTCAAAATGAGATATTGTTAAGAAATGATAGTTTTCTTATTTCACATACAGATGCAAAAGGTATTATAAAATTTGCAAGTGATGATTTTTGTAAAGTTGCAGAGTATGATGTACAAGAGCTTATAGGAAAACCTCACTCTATTGTAAGACACTCTGACATGCCTCGTGCTGCTTTTAAAGATCTTTGGGATACCGTAAAAAAAGGTGAAATTTGGTCAGGATTTGTTAAAAACAGCTCAAAAACAGGTAAATTTTACTGGGTTTATGCAACTGTTTATCCATATCAAAACAAAGATGGCTCACAAGGATATATCTCTTGTAGAACAAAAGTTGCTTCAAGAGATGAGATAGATAAGTATGATTCTCTTTATAAAAAAATGAGAGAAGATGAAAGGTAAACACTACTTCATAACCTGAGCTAAACCAAAAACTCAGGTTTTGGATATAGCTGTTTATCCTTGTATGAAAGCACTATAATTACTCTTTTTCT
>JAMOMG010000115.1 GCA_027068695.1 Flavobacteriaceae bacterium | reverse complement strand
AAAAAGCGAAAGCTACTATAAACAATGGTAGATTATTGATAGTTTTTACAGCATTACCGATTATTGGATCATTATTAAAGTTTTTTTATATTAAAGATGCTACTTCTATTGATATAGAAAACCCATTTATAGCACTTATATCCTCTTTCCCTTTGATTAATACAAGTGAACTATTTGTGCTTGATAATTTTATAATTTTAGGTTTTCTAATAGGTCTGTTTGTTGGAATATCCACTTTGAAAAGAGGTATTTCTGAGATGATTAAATTAAAAAATAAAGATTAATTTTATAAGATATATGTCAAGCAAGCCATCACTAAAAAGAGAATACACGAATAATTTAGCCGTATTAGTACGGTTAGCATGTGTATCTTTTAATATTTTTATTGTTGGAATAAAAATCTAGGTGCTAAAGACTTTGTTTGCAAATTTTAAGATATTTTTCTATAACTTTTTCCATCCCTTGTTCAATACATTCGATAGTAAGTACATGTCCAATTGAAACTTCTAAGATATTTTTGATTTCTAAAAATTTAGGTAAATTTGACAAGTCTAAATCATGTCCAGCATTAACACCTAATCCAAGCTTTTGAGCTTCAATTGAAGCTTGATTAAATTGTTGAAAAATTTCAATGCTATTTTTATTTTGAAATGAAGAAGCATAAGTTTCAGTATATAACTCAATTCTGTCTGTTCCCGTCTTTGGAGCAAGTTTAATTTGATCAATATCAGGGTCTAAAAATATAGCTGATCTAATATCTAAATTTGAGAGGAAAGAGCAAACTTCTTTAACAAAATTTTCCTCTTTTGAAAGATCCCATCCATGGTCAGAAGTTAATTGTTCAGGAGAATCAGGTACGAGTGTGCATTGTGTAGGTTTAACTTTTTTAATTAGGTCTAAAAACTCTTTTGATGGATAACCTTCAATATTAAATTCAATATCATTATAAGTTGATAATAGATTTCCTAAATCAACTGCATCTTGTTGAGTAATATGTCTTTCATCTTGTCGTGGATGAACAGTTATACCATGAACTCCTAAGTCAATAAATTTTTTTGCAAAATCAATGACATTTGGGAAGTCACGACCTCGTGAATTTCTTAGTAATGCTATTTTGTTTAAATTTACACTAAGTTTTGTCATGTTTTTCCTTTTTCTGGAGTTTTTGGACACTTTTTTTTAAAGGTGTGAGTTTCCATAATACACTATAATTTTTTGTATTTGGTGAAAAATTAAAATAACTTCTCTATTTGGTTTCAAAAAAAAGTTTGACTGTTATGCACCTCCCATAAATCTTCGTTATAAGTATGATTATTATACATTTATAAAAAACTGTAGCAGTTAGCAATTTTTTTTATCTTTGTATGATATCAAGTTTTTTTGCTTAGCCAAAACCAATGGCTGGGGATATAGGTTTTTGTGATGTTTTGTTATCTAGCTTAACCAATTTACTTTGTCGATGCCAACTAATAAAGCTAAACTTTCTAATTCAATATCTAATTTTTTTTGCTGATTATCATTCCAAATAATGTCATCTTCTTTCCAAAAGTTTAGAACATTTAATTGTTTCATTTTTCTATCTGCTTTGAGCTCTATTCTTCCTATAAATTTATCGTTCTGCAATATTGGATATACATAGTATCCCCATACTCTTTTTTCTTTGGGTACAAATATCTCTATTTTATAATCAAAGTCAAATATTTTTTTTAATCTTATTCTATCTCTTATAGCTGGATCAAATGGATTTATTATTTTAATTTGAGAACCTAATATTTTTAAATTAGCTAGTCTAACTTCTATATCTAATGGAGAAAAACTTTTTATTAATTTTCCTTCACTATCTTGCCATTGAATTTCTATTAAATTATCTTCGTTCTCTTTAATCCAAGTATTTACTTCTTTTATGCTTAGTGAACCCCAAAAGTTTTTTATCTCTTTTGCATTGGCTACGGATAGTCTATGTAAGGCTTGTAAACAAAGCCAGTTTATTTGTGCAGCTTCTGGTATATTTTTATTAAAAACATTGTTAGGAATGATATTTTCACTTAACTCATAAAACTTTCTAAAGTTTTTTCGATAAGCTGTACTAAGTACACCACAATACCACATATAATCAAGTGTTGTTTTATGTGTAGAAGAAGACCACATTTTTTTCTCACCTATCACTTTACTATTAAAGTCTTTTGAATGTAAAGCACCTTCATTTTTAATTCTATTTATAATGTCTTCAATACCATTTTTATCTAATATGTCTTTATAGTATTTTGATTTATCGAGTCTTTCTTTTGTGCGTTTAAAATGACCTTTCCACATAGGAAAAAATTCTACAGGTAACACAGATGCATCATGAGTAAAGTGCTCAAATATATTACCTTTTTCTAAAAGTAAATCATCTAACATATGTTCTCTATATTGTTTATTTCTTGACCACAAAATATGATGATGTGCTCTTGTTACATTTTGTATACTATCTATTTGAACGAAACCTAAATCTTTTATAATCTGTAATACATCAAGCTTTTGATTATTTGGATTTAGTAAACCATTTGAATTTAGCCACAGAAGCCTCATATCATAGTTTGAAATCTCTATCATTTTTTACTCTCTTTTATATTTATCATGATAACACATTTTTTTACTTAAGCAAAATCAAACGG
>JAMOMG010000114.1 GCA_027068695.1 Flavobacteriaceae bacterium | reverse complement strand
TGGTATGTAAAAATAACAAAGCCGTAGCTTGGGCTATTTTTGCTAGTTGCGAATTTTTATACAATTTATATCAAACCAAATCGGTTGTTGAAGCTGCTAAATTAACAGCAAAACAACTAAGAGATGAGTTAATTATTAGATTTATTACTAAAAAATTACATGCAGAGGCAGCAAGAAACAATATAAAAATTGTTCCATCAGAAAAAGTTAAAAATGTATTGCTTGAAGTTGAAAAACATCTTAGAAAAAATACATTTGGACAAGAATTTATTGACAGATCTAAAATGTTAGAACTTTTAAGCGATCCTGTTAAAATAAGGACCTTAAAAAAGTATGCTCCACTTAAGTTGAAGAAAGCATTTGATTTAGCTCGAAGAAATATACATATTGAGCACGATAAGAAATTAATTGCCGAAATCGCCAAACAAGAAGGAATCAATCCAGAAGATTTAGATATTGATGATTTTAGAACTCCGGGAACTGATGGGAAATTTAATTTAAATACTGATAGAGATTACCGTTTACTAAAGAGATTTCGAACAGCAGACGGTAGAGAAGTTTGGCTTGAAGTGCCAACAAAAAAATGGAAAAATAAATCGTATAAAATTTTTGGTGAAATTACGCACAAACCAAGTAATATGACTGATTTACAATGGGCTGAGCATAACCAACAAAGAGGAACAGACAGATATGATTCTGAAGCTTGTGCTGATTATACTGACCATTTTACAGATGCTAAAACGGGAAAAACAATACGAGTAAAACCAAATATTATAAATGTTACAGAAGGAAAAGCTACACTGATTGATCCTGATGATATTGGACGAATGTACAAACAAAAAGTAATTAATGCAGGTGAAACTCCTGAAGCTTTTGCACAAGCTAAAAAAGGCGTACATACCTTAAAAAGTGTAAAAAAAGGATATAAAAAACAAGGTTACCAAATTGAAGACTCACCAGAAAGTTTAAAAAAAGCAATGAAGGTTATTGAAGACACGCCATCTGATGCTGACGCTACTTCAAAAAGAATGATGGAAACCAACAAAAAATTAAATGATCTTGGTTACAAAAATGTGAATGATGTAATGAATCACATTTCCAATGAATTTAAAAACCTAAAAGGTTTAAAAAAGCCAACTGTTTTACAAAAAGTATTTGGTCGTTTAACAAATTAAAGAATTTATATGGAATTATTACCTACAGAATTTATAACATTTGCAAAATTTGCCAAAGTCTCAGAGAAAACAATTCAATCTATTATTGGTATCAATCTAATGAATTTGAAGATTATTGAAAATGCCGATGATATGAATTGGAGAGCTGTTCCAAGCACAAACGATATTAGTCTTAAAAATTGGGAGGTTTTAGAAAATTATCAAAAAATAATTCAATTAAAAAACATTGCTAGAAGGCAGGTATTTCAAACAAATAAGCTGTTTTGTAGTGAAGATTTTAATACAATCTCATCGGTTGCTGTTACAGAACAAAACTCAATTAAATTTACCGAATATTATAGCAAAAAAGATTTTATTGAAAGCTTAACCAATCCGTTTTTATCTATTCAATCTGTAGATCAAAAATTGAAATTACTTGAAGGCTTATCTTCTATTGAGTTTTTTGTTATAGTAGCACTTATTGAATTATTTCTAAGCAAATATTCATATCCAGATTCAAATTGGATTCCTGATGAATTAATCACTTTTTCTTCAAATAGTATTCAAGAAATAATTAAAGAAAGTGAACATAAAATAGAAGACCAAACTTGGTGGCAACATTGGAATGCTATTTCAAACGTTGAAATACCAAATACTGAAGCCATTAACACCGCTTTGTTATTGCTTCAAACAAAAGCTTTGATTGGTAATACAAATGACGTTGAAGACAATTATTTCATTGGAAAAAGTTTACTGTGGCTAATCCGATCTATTGCTTGGTGGGATAAAGGTTTTGTGTTGGAAAGTAATAACTACTCTTTGTATGTATTTCAAGCCTCTAGCCTATTTATAGTACTTAAAGAAGATGAAACGTACAGTTTGATTAATGTTGAAGGTATTGATTTACCAACGATTATTGAGAATTTTATTTCTTTAACTGATGAACTCGTTGAAAACAAGCAACCTGAAACTACTAAAATAATTAAATTTTGCCCTAATTGTGGAGAACCCGTTATAAAAGGAGCAAAATTTTGTGTGAATTGTGGAAATAAACTTAATTAATTTTAAAAATAAATTATGCCTTATTGTAGTAATTGTGGAACATCACTTAACAACAAAATTAAATTTTGTCCTAATTGTGGAGTTAAGATTGAAGCATATCTTACAAAAAAAACAGAAAAATCTGTTAAAAATAAAATGGAAAAAGGAGTTGTTAAAAGTTTACAAAACAAAACTTCAAACTATGTAAAATCTAAAACAAAGGAAATGGTTTTACAAAAACCTCCAAAGGAAAATTTAGCTACCAATAATGATCCTCAAATTAAAAAGGAAAAATCAGATATAAAAACTAGAAAGGATACAAAAAACTTAATAGTCTTTTATATTTTATTAAATATACTTTTATTTTCATTTGGACAAGGTTCTGACGATATTATGGGAGTAAAATTCTTTTCAGTTGTTATTCTTATTATTTATTTTATTAGACATAAAAAAGACAAACCTTTTAATTG
>JAMOMG010000113.1:0-10000 GCA_027068695.1 Flavobacteriaceae bacterium | reverse complement strand
AGGATAGAGCAATTAGGGCAGAAGAAAAATTAAGATATTTTGTGCTTACAGGAAAACCATTGAGTAGTAAGTTAACAACAAGGCAAATTATTGGACTACGGTTTGCTTCAGATGAAGAGCTTCCTAATCTAGCTAAGAAAGCAGAAGATGAAAATCTTTCAGAAAAAGAAATTAAGCAAAGGGTTAAAAATTGGAAGGCAGATTTTTATAGAGTATAAAGAGATTAAATATTTTTATAAGTCCTCATAATACTATTATGAGGATTTTTTTGTTTGAGAATATATTGACTGTATAATAGTAGTAAATTTGTAGTATGTATGGTATTTTAGATTGCAATAGTTTTTATGCTTCTTGTGAACGTGTGTTTAAGCCCTATTTGATAAATAAACCAATGGTTGTTTTATCTAATAATGACGGCTGTGTAATAGCGAGGAGTGCTGAAGCTAAACCTTTTGTTCCTATGGGTGCTGAAGCTTTTAAATTTGAAAAGGTCTTTATAGATAATAATATTTATGTATGTTCTTCAAATTATTCATTGTATGGAGATTTAAGTACGAGAGTTATGTCTATTTTATCAAGCTTTGTTCCAAATATTGAATTGTATTCGATAGATGAAGCTTTTTTTAAATTAGATGGAATTAAAGAAGAAGAAATAGAAGATTATGTTCTCACAATAAAGAATACTATTGAAAAATGGGTAGGAATACCTGTTAGTATTGGTGTGGCTCCTACAAAATCACTTTCAAAAGTGGCGAATAAAATTGCAAAAAAATATTTTAATAAAACAAAAGGAGTTTATGTTATTTTAAATGAATCACAACGTATAAAAGCTTTACAATGGACAAATGTTGAGAATATTTGGGGAATTGGTAGGCGTATTTCTAAAAAACTAAAATCACAAAATATTAAAACAGCTTATGATTTTATATTATTGCCTGATAATTTGGTACGTGAAAAATTTTCAATAGTAGAATTACGTCTAAAAAAAGATTTATCAGGAGAGTCTATTATTGAATTAGGGACAATTAAGAGGAAAAAAAATATAGCAACTACAAGAACTTTTGAATATGCGTTAAAAAACTATGAGCCTATTAGGGAGCGTATTGCTACTTTTGCAAATTCTTGTGCTGAAAAATTGAGAAAGCAACATTCAGAATGTAATTATTTGTATGTGTTTTTAAAAACAAGTAAGTATTCAGCTGTTTATAGAAATGTTGGTATTGTCGTACATTTACCTTTTGCTACAAACTCGAGTATAACAATTTGCAATTATGCTATTAAAGGTATTGAACAACTTTTTAAAAAAGGATATAGCTATAAAAAAGCAGGTGTTATTGTTATGGGGTTAACATCTGAAAAAGAACATCAATTTTCATTGTTTAAAGATGAAAACCCCAAGCATAAATTATTAATGAAAGTTATAGATAAGGTAAATTTAAAATACCAAAAAGCTTCAATTAAAATTGCAAATCAGGATTTAAAAAAGACTTGGAAAATGAAGCAAAATCACTTATCTCCTAAATATACAACAGCTATAGATGAAATAATTGAAATAAAATGCAACTTAAAAACACAAAAAATATAACAGTTTATTTTTCTGATAAATCGGCACAAATTAAAAGGCCCATTGTAAATGAAGATATTGCTGCAGGGTTTCCATCACCAGCAGAAGACTTTAAAGAAATGCGTATTAGTTTAGATAGAGAACTGGTTAAAAATGAAGATGCTACTTTTTATGCTAGAGTAAGAGGAAATTCAATGATTGAAGCCAATATTGAAGATGGAGATTTATTGGTAATAGATAGAAGTATTGAATCTAGAAACGGTAAAGTTGCTGTTTGTATGATTGATGGTGAATTTACTATAAAAAGATTGAAAGTTGAAAAAGATTGTGTGTTTTTAATGCCAGAAAATAAAAAATATAAACCTATAAAAGTTACAGAAGAAAACGAATTAATTATTTGGGGAATTGTAACGTATGTTATTAAAAAGGTTTAATGCGTGAGCGGTTGAAACGGCATACTTTTGCTTTTGCAAAAGATATAGTGTAAGACGCGACGGCAATAAGATATTGCCGGCACGCCCTAATAATTATATATTAATCTCTTAGAATACTCCTAGAGATTACAATTTTTTGAATTTCAGAAGTTCCTTTGTAAATCTGTATAATTTTAGCATCTCACATTAAGCGCTCAACGTGGTATTCTTTAACAAAGCCATCTTCACCAATTCTATTTTATTGCGTTCTTATTTAAAGTGATTTCTACACCATTATTTGCTATCAAAATGAACTGTAAAACTAAATATATTCATATCTTTTTTCTCTAAGGATAAATATTAATTATTGGTATTTGTAGATATACAAATAATAATTTTAGATTGTTTTCAACTTCTTGTGAAGTCTTAATTTTAAGGAAATAAAAGCTAATATAAAATAAAGGCACGCTAATAGCCATAATTTTATCCATTCAGGGAATACTTCAAAAAATGAGGCTTTCATTTGAGTTAGTTTAACAAATCCATCTATACCAGAAGTTGAGGGTATAAATTGGGCAAGAATTTTGTAAAATATAGAAAAACCTTGAGCGGGAAATGAAAGTCCACTTAGCATTAAAGAAGGTATTGAAGTAAGTATAATAAACAGCAGAACATCTTCACGTTTGTTAAAAAAGGAACTAATTGCTATTCCCAAAAAAACTATAGAAAACACATATGGGATTGTGAAAATGTATATTGTAAAAAGAGAGGATCTAACTGGGATTGAAAACATAGTATAAACAATTCCAATTTGAATGGGAATAATTACTAAGAATAGTAAAGAATATAAAACTGCTTTTCCAAATAATACTGGAGTTATTCTGCCTTTATGTAATGATTCAGGAAAATTAAATTTCATTGTAAGTTCTTCATTTTGTGTGCCATTTATTAACCCAATTCCCATTAATAATACTAATTGAATAATTAAGGCTGTTAGCATTGGAATTAAATAAGTGGCGTATCCCCCCGAAATGTTAAATAAACTATTAGAAATTGTTTTAATTGAAGTATAATTTTCAATAGCTTGTTTATATGATTTTCCATGTGTCATTTCTTTTTTTATAACTATTCCAGCATTAAAATATCCATTAATAGTTGAGATGGTTCCTAATACTTGTTTATAAAATAACATATTAGATGCATCAGAAAAAGTAGTGATTGTTGTTTGTTTACCACTTCTTATATTTTCTTCAAAATATTTTGGAATAATAAGTATTCCTCTAACTTTGTTTTCATAATAGGCAATTTTGGCTTTTTGCAAATCAGTAATTGTAGTTACCACTTTAATTCCATCACTCGCATTGAGCATAGCAATATAATCTCTACTAAGCTTTGTTGCATCTTGATTTACTACTGCTACGGGTATTTTTTGAACAACTTGATTAGAGTATATATAAGTATAAGCTAAAAGAATGACCATAGTAATGGACAAAAAGATTTCAATTACTGCTTTATCTCGGTTAATTGCTTTCCATTCTGAACGAATAGTATTCCAGAATAAAATTTTAGATTGGTAATATGATTTGATTATTTTATTCATAATTAAATACGGTTATTAAACATACCCTTAAAAAAAAGTTTGTGTAAATTATACCAAGCAAAAACAATAGGCAGTAAACATAAAATTATAAGTATTATAATTGATTTCAAAGAATAATAAACAGGAAATCCTTGTTGAGATTGTTCTATAAACAATTCAAAGAAATGTGTAAATGGGAAAATTTGGCTTATCCATTGTAAAATTTTATCCATTGAAAAAATGGGAAATGTTATTCCAGAAAAAGATAAACTTACTGCTGCAAAACCTGAGCCATATGTTAATGCTTCTCTAAAACTATTGCTAATTGAAAGAAAAAATAATGCAAAAGATTGACTAGCAACTATTAGTAAAAATAGGCCAATTAATAATGCTGTTTTACTTCCGTTTAAAGGAAAATCTTGCCATACAAACATGCTGTAATACATAATAAGTCCAACGAAAAAGAACCATATAGTAAATGGTAAAATTTTTCCAAAAACGATGGGATTCAATTTTCCATTTGAAATTCTTAATAATTGATTTCCTTTATTATATTTTAAATCATTTCCAAAGCAATATATTGTTGTCAAAATTATTATTATTTGAAGAAAATACGCCAAAAATCCAGAATTCAAATAATAAGAATAATTGGTATATGGGTTTGATAGTACGTGATTATTTAATTTTACAGGTTGATAATTAACAATAGCCTGTTGCATTGGAACTCCTTTAAGCAGTTGGTTTTGTATAAAAATTTTAGCAGAAATTGTTGCAATAACCTTGCTGAAAGTTTTAAATTCTAAACCGCCAGGCAGCAAAATATTACTGTTATATTGATTGACAATTGTTGCTTGTTTACCACTTTTTAAATCAGCTTCAAAATTTTTAGGAATAGTTACCAATCCGTATATTTTTCCTTGTCGGATTAAAGATTCACCTTTTTGCTGATTAACAAAGGTTTGATAAATCCATAATTCAGGAGTTGCATCTAATTGAGAAATAACATTTCTTGAAATTACAGAATTGTCTAAATCAATTACTGCAATTGGTAAGTCTCTCGCAACACCATTTTTTAATAAGCCATTAAAAAATAGAAATAAAATAAAAGGAAGTATTACGGCAAAAATGAAAATAGTTTTATTACTAAGTAATAAAGTAATTTCTCTTTTTGCTATTCGTAGCATTGGTTTCATATTATTTCTTAAATTGAGAATAATCTATTAAAATACTCATTCCAGGTCTTAGATTATTATCTTTTATAACAGGGTGAGCTTTAATTTCAAATGTTCTGATGTCAAAATCACCTGAAGTTTTGGTAGCATGCCATGTAGCATATGAGCCTAATGGAGCAATATAATACACCTTAAATTTCATTTTTTTATTTTCTAATGCAGGTATAGTAGCTTCAAATTCAGTATTTTTTTTAAAGTTGGATAGAAAGGTTTCTTTTACATTAATAACAGAATAGCTATTTGCCAAATCTACTAAATGGACAACAGGGTAACCAGGAGCTATTAATTCACCGTCTTCTGGCAAAAAATTTATTACTTCTCCATCTATTGGTGAAATTATGTTTCTTTCATTACTATAATCTTCAACTTCATTTAAAGCTCCTTCAGCACGTTTCACCAAAGCTTTTGCAGTAGCGATATCTTCTTTTCTTGCTCCATTTAGAGCTATTTGATACATGTTTTGAGCGGCAATCTGATCGCTTAATGCAGCTTGTTTTTTAGCTGAAACTTCATCTTTTTTTTGTTGAGATACTAAACCATCTTTAAATAAATTGTTGATTCTATCATAAGTTTTACTCATTACCTCTGCTGCAGCTGCAGCTTTTATATAAACACTTTTTGCAGCTCTTATTTCTTCAACTCTAGCACCATTTACAGCTTTATCCTTTTGGGCTTTAGCAGCTTCTTGTGCCGCTAATGCTTGTTGCATTTTAGCTGTAATTTCTGGACTTTCTAATGTAGCCAATAGTTGTCCTTTTTTTACAGAAGCACCTTCATTAACTTCAAACGATTTTATTCTGGTTGGAATTTTAGCAGATAAATAAATTTCTTTTGCTTCAATTCTACCTTGTAATACAACTTGTTTAGGTTTAATTAAAAACCATATACCGATTAATACTAATATTGAGATTATTAGTAGGCTAATAAGTAATTTTATAAATTTTTTATTTTTCATTTTACATTTAGTTTTGGTTCAAAAATAGATTAGTTTGTCCTGTGATAACCATAAGTTCTCCATAGGCTATATTGTATTTATATAAGGTTTGTAATTTGTGTAATTGAATTTGAGAAAGTTTTAAAGAGGCATCCACCACTTCTAATGAAGTTCCTGTACCCTCTTCAAATGCACGTGTTCTCATAAATTTTAACTTCTGGGCATAGGTTTCATTGAGAATAAGACTTTGATATTGTTCAGACGCTTTTTTCATAGTGTTAAATATTTTTTTTGTGTAGGTTTGAAGATTTAGCTTGGCTTGGGCTTCAATAGCTTTAGCTTGATCTATTTTATATTTTGCGGCTTTTATTTTATGTTCGCGTTGTAAACCATCAAATAATTTCCATTCGACACCAATACCAATAAACCATTTTGTATCTTTTACAATTGGCAAATTATCTGTCCAAGGAATATAAGATCCAAAAAAACCAATTTTAGGAAAATAGTCACTCTTTTTTGCCTGAACTCCAATCTGAGCTAAATTTTTATTTTGTTGAATAGCTTTTAATTGATGGTTATTTTTTAATAAATCTTTTTGAAATTTACTTAATGGTTTAACTAAAGTTGGCTTTATAAAATTTGTAGATAGACTATCTATATTTTTAATTCCTATTAAGTTTGCTAATGCATTTTTTGCTAATTCCAAATCTTTTTGCGAACCAATTAGTTCGGTTTTAGCATTAGACAAGGCAACTTGAGCGTTTAATGTCTCTACTTCTGGAATTAGACCATTTTCAAAAAATTTAGTAGCTAGGTTATAATGTAATTGAACCGTATTATATACTTTTTGCCTTAGGTTTTTAACAGATTTTGCTAATTTTAATCTGTAATAAGATTCAATTAAATTAATGGTGTATTTGTTGTCTTTAATTTGATGCTTATTTTCGGCTAATCTATATTTTACTTTTGCAGCTTTGTTAGCATCATTTATTAAACCACCTGTAAATATTGGCATTGAAACATTTACTGTAGCAAAGCCTAAATTTTTTTCTTGCAAAGTGAAATTCCAATCTCCTAATAATTGAGCTGGATTAGGAAGGTTTAATAGTCCGCCCAACATATCTCTTTCTGGATTTAAATCTAATTTAAGATCATTATCAATTCTTATATAGGATCCAGTGGCTGTAATATTAGGTAAATGTAATCCTTGTGCCGCTTTATATTCTTCATGATTTTGTTTAACTTCAAATGAAGAAGCTTTTAAATTTCCATTATTTGATAGCATTAATCCATGGGCATCTTTTAATGAAATTATTTGTGCCTGACTTATTGAACCAATTAAAAAAATCAAAAAAGGAATATACTTTAATTTTAATGGTAGACTAATTTTTGTTATTGATTGAATCATTTGTTTATTGTTTTAAAATTTTCAGAATACTTTGGGTTAAAAAAGGAAGATCTTCATTTATAGATTCTTTTAATCCAAAAATATTTTTTCTTTTAAAATGAATATAATCAATTACATATACAAAAAGATGATAATGTAATTGATACAGACTGATGTTTTCTGATATTTCTCCAGATTTAAGACCAATAGATTTAATAGTTTTCATCACATGTAGTGTCTTGACTTTTAAGCTGTCTGGTAAAGTAAAATTTTCATTATGCAGCAATTGATAATAAAATTTAGAGGCAATAGGTTTATTTATAAAATAAATAATTCTGTTTTGAATAAAAGAGTTTATAAAAGGTTCTATGGTATTTTGTTGACCGCTTAGTAGAAATTCTAATTCTTGGTATAGTGAATTCGCTTTTTCAAAAAAAAGTTCATTGATTAAGTCCTGTTTTCCTTTATAAATTCTATACAAATAGCCACCACTAACGTTAGCATTTTTTGCTATCATTGCTATGGTTGTATCTTCAATACCATTTTCAACAATAGTTTGCATAGTGGCTTCTTTTATTCTTTTAATTTTTTCATCATCTATTTTTCTTGCCATATTGATATTTATTTTTTAATGCAAATTTATGAATAAATATTCATTCATTTAATAGTGAGCTAAAAAAACTACTAAAACGTATTCGATAATTAGTAGTAGGAAGTTAATTAAAATGTTTTCTTAGCTATGTAAATTATTTTTTAAGGAAAAAGGAATAAAGTAAAGTTTAAAAAGGGCAAAATTAATTGCCCTTAGTAAAATATTTCTTGAGATTTCAAAGAAAGAGTCTTAATCTCTTAGAATACTCCTAGAGATTACAATTTTTTGAATTTCAGAAGTTCCTTCGTAAATCTGTGTAATTTTAGCATCACGCATTAAACGCTCAACGTGGTATTCTTTCACAAAACCGTATCCTCCATGAATTTGAACGGCTTCAACAGTTACTTTCATCGCTGTTTCGGCAGCGTATAGTTTTGCCATTGCACCACTTAAATCATAATTTTTATGTTGATCTTTATCCCAAGCTGCTTTTAAGCATAAAAAACGGGTGGCTTCAATTTCGGTAGCCATGTCTGCTAATTTAAAAGCAATTGCTTGATGTCTGCTAATTTCTTTGCCAAAGGCTTTACGCTCTTTAGAATATTGTAAAGCTAGTTCATAAGCTCCAGAGGCAATTCCCAGTGCTTGAGAAGCGATTCCAATTCTTCCACCAGCCAATGTTTTCATTGCAAATGAAAACCCAAAGCCATCTTCACCAATTCTATTTTCTTTGGGAACTTTAACATCTGTAAACATTAAAGAATGTGTATCAGAACCTCGAATACCCAATTTATTTTCTTTATTGCCAACAACAAAACCATCCATTCCTTTTTCTACAATAAATACATTAATTCCATGATGTCCTTTTTCTACATGAGTTTGAGCAACAACTAAATATACACTTGCTGTACCTCCATTGGTAATCCAGTTTTTGGTTCCGTTAATTAAGTAATGATCTCCTTTATCAATAGCGGTGGTTCGTTGTGAAGTAGCATCAGATCCTGCCTCAGGTTCACTTAAACAAAAGGCTCCAATTATTTCTCCTTTTGCTAGTGGTACTAAATATTTTTGTTTTTGTTCTTCAGTGCCAAAAGTTTCAAGCCCCCAACAAACTAGTGAATTATTTACTGACATTACAACAGAAGCAGAAGCATCAATTTTAGAAATTTCTTCCATTGCTAAAACGTATGAAACAGTATCTAAACCACTGCCTCCGTATTTAGGGTCAACCATCATTCCTAAGAACCCTAGTTCTCCCATTTTTTTTACTTGCTCAGCGGGGAATTGTTGCTTTTCGTCTCGTTCAATTACGCCAGGTAATAGTTCATTTTGTGCAAAATCGCGAGCGGCATCGCGAATCATTATATGTTCTTCAGTTAAATTAAAATCCATAATTAATAACAGGTTTAAATAATAATTTAATTTTTTTCAAAGATAAGTCTTTTATGACTTAAATTTTGCTAAATATGTAAAATTTTAAAGGTTATTGTAATTGAATAAAATAACCATTTTAATTAGGGTAATGTTTGTGAAACTGTTTTAATCTATACTCTAGGTCTTTAAATTGGGACGGTTTTGTTTGGGAAACACAAGCACGTAAACCTTCAGTATGTTCACTTCCTGTAATAGCCAAAGAAATAGCTGAAACACCATAATATAACAATCTTTCTAGTAATTCATCTCCGCTCATGTTTTTATATGAAAATGTAAAATAAAACCCATCAGCCAAAGGTTTATCTTCGTCTTTATCATAAACAATTGTAAAACCATTTTCAGTAAATATTTTTTTCATAACCTTTGCTCTTCTTCCATATTCTTTTACCTGTTCAACAAAATTAAAAGTTCCATTATTAACAGCGTTTAACATTGCGGCTAAACCATATTGAGCGGAGTGAGTTACTCCAGAAGATAGAGAATACAATACTTTGTAAATAAGGTTATAGCCAAACAGTGGATTTCCTAATTTTTTTTCTAATTGAGGATATTTTTTATTGAATAATTGGTTGCTTATAACCATCATACCAACACGTTGCCCTGCGTAAGAAAATGTTTTAGAACTCGAAATTAATAAAATCCAGTTATTCATATAGTTGGCTACTGAAGGTTGGTAAGGAGGTTTTCCAGGTTTTGAGTAATCTTTTCTAAAATCCATGGCAAAATAAGCCAAATCTTCAATAACAATGATGTTGTATTTAATAGCTAATTCAGCAATTATTTTTAGTTCTTTTTCAGAGAAACATATCCAAGAGGGATTATTGGGATTTGAATAAATTATTGAAGAAATATTACCTTTCTTTAA
>JAMOMG010000112.1 GCA_027068695.1 Flavobacteriaceae bacterium | reverse complement strand
TTAAATTAAAAATTTCTTAAATAGTCATTGAGAATATTCTTGTATCTGGTTTATTTTCAATCAATCTAAGGTCAAAAGCCATACAAATATTCCGTACAAACATTCTTCCTTCCTCTTTTACAACTACTTTAGTATCTGAAATTTCAATTAAACCATCATTAATAATGGTATCTAAGCGTTTAACAATTTCATGTTTGGTTTTTATATCTAAACCTATTTTCCATTCCGTTTCCAAATTACACATTATATTAAGAATATGCTTTCTAATAATTAAATCTTCATTAGTTAATAAATGACCTCTAAAAATAGGGATAATTCCTTGATTTACTTTTTCAGTATAATCTTCAATTGTTTTTTCATTTTGAGCAAAAGCATACCAAGAATCACTAATCGATGACATTCCTAACCCAATCATTAATTCTGTTTTACCTGCAGTATACCCCATAAAATTACGATGTAACTTTTTATTTTCCATTGCTTTATGTAGTGAATCAGATGGCAAAGCAAAATGATCCATCCCAATTTCAACATAACCATTATCAAAAAACAATTGCTTACCTAATTCATATAAATAACGTTTTTCATTATCTTTTGGTAAATCGTTCTCATCAAAGCCACGCTGACCAACTCCTTTTATCCAAGGCACATGTGCATAACTATAGTAAGCAATTCTATCTGGTTTTAAAGCAATGGTATTTTTAATGGTATTTCGTATACTTTCTTCGGTTTGAAAAGGCAGTCCAAAAATTAAATCATGGCTTATAGATTCATATCCTATTTTTCTTGATAAATCATTTACTTTTTTTACTTGTTCAAAACTTTGAACTCTATGTATCGCCTTTTGAACAATAGGGTCATAATCTTGAATACCAAAACTATTTCTTCTTGAACCTAAATCATACAGTGTTTGGAGTTGCTCTTCTGAAGTTAAATTTGGATGCGCCTCATAACTAAAATCAAACTCTTTAAACTTGTCTGCTCTTAAAAAAATCCCATCAATTAGTTTTCTTAAATTCTTAGGAGAAAAGTATGTTGGTGTACCACCTCCTAAATGAATTTCTCTAATTCTTGGTCGTTCACCTAGTAAATCACAGTATAAATCCCACTCTTTTAAAACAGTTTCAATATAAGGTTGTTCAACTTCATGACGTTTTGTAATTTTTTTATGACAGGCGCAAAAGGTGCACAAACTTTCACAAAAAGGCAAATGAATATAAAGGCTTATTCCTTCACTATCATTACTCTCATCAAAAGATTTTTTAACTGTTTTTTTCCAATCTTCTAATGCAATTCCTTCTTTATCCCAAAAAGGCACCGTTGGATAACTTGTATATCTTGGTCCCGGTATATTGTATTTTTGAATTAAGCTAGTAGTATCCATTTTTATTGGTTGTATTCTTTAACAGCATCAATAAATGCTTTTGCATTATCTAAAGGAATATGTGGCAAAATACCGTGCCCTAAATTTACAATATATTTATCTTTTCCAAAATCATCAATCATTTCTTTTACCATAGATTTTATCACTTTTGGAGATGACAATAAGCGTACTGGATCAAAATTACCTTGCAATGTAATTTTATTTCCGGTTAATTTACGTGCCATTTGTGGGGTAATTGTCCAATCTACTCCAAGTGCCGAAGCATTAGAATTTGCCATTTCTTCCAAGGCAAACCAACAACCTTTTCCAAATGCAATTACAGGAGCATCCTCTTTCAATGCTTCAATAATTTGATTGATATATTTCCATGAAAATTCTTGATAATCCACCGGAGATAACATACCTCCCCAAGAATCAAATATTTGAACAGCATCAACACCTGATTTTACTTTTTCCTTTAAGTAAGCAATGGTAGTATCAGTTATTTTCTGTAATAAACTATGTGCTGCTATTGGCTGTGTAAAGCAAAATTCTTTGGCTTTGTCAAAAGTTTTTGATCCCTGTCCCTGCACACAATAACACAAGATTGTCCAAGGAGAACCAGCAAATCCAATTAACGGAACCTCATCATTCAGCATTTGTTTGGTTACTTTAATAGCATCCATCACATACCCTAATGTTTCGTTAATATCTGGAACAATTACGTTATCAACATCCTTTTGAGAACGAATTGGATTTGGCAGCCAAGGCCCAATCCCTTCTTTCATTTCAACTTCAATATTCATTGCTTGTGGAATCACTAAAATATCAGAAAATAATATAGCCGCATCCATTCCAAATCTTCTAATTGGCTGTACTGTAATTTCAGAAGCTAATTCTGGGGTTCTACAACGCGTAAAAAAATCGTATTTTTCACGGATTGCTATAAATTCTGGCAAGTATCTTCCCGCTTGACGCATCATCCATACTGGAGGTCGCTCAACCGTTTCACCTTTTAAGGCTCTTAAAAATAAATCATTTTTTATTTTTGACATCTTATTTTTTATGTTTTTTAGCAACTGCTTTTATTGCAATTTGTATTGCTGATCTTACTTTATATATATCTCTTTTACTCATTGCTGTTCCTAAAAACCAAGACTCGAACTGTGACGGTGGTAGAAACACCCCATTTTCAATCATTTTCCAAAAGAATGTTTTAAACTTTTTGGTATCACTAGTTTGAGCCGATTTAAAATCAACAACCTTTTCTTTCGTAAAAAAAGGATTAATCATAGATCCAAATCTATTTACCTGAAGGTCAACTCCGTTTTCTTTAGCTGCATCTAATAAAACAC
>JAMOMG010000111.1 GCA_027068695.1 Flavobacteriaceae bacterium | reverse complement strand
TGCTTGTTCATTAGAATTTATATTTTAAGTCTCAAATTTAGAAAGTTAATTTGGTTTTTGTTGATACTATTTCAAAATAAATAAAAGATATGTTAACTGATTGTTTAATTAAATTATATTTTTGTGAAGGATAAATTTATATATAACGTCATTCCGCACAGCGATGCGGAATCTTTTTAATAAAAAAAAGGAGTTTGATTGATTGAGATTCAGAAACAAGCCCGCCTGTCGGATAGGCAGGTTTAGAATGACGTAACGTAACAATATAATTATTTTTAAAATGAATAAAAAGAAAGTGCTCATAACTGGAATGGCAGGTTTTATTGGTCATCACTTGGCTAAATTATTAATAAAATCGAATTTTGAAGTTGTAGGTTTAGATAATATCAATGATTATTATGATCCAAGTTTGAAATTAGCACGTTTACAAGATTTAGGTTTTAATACTGATAAAATTGAATATAATAAATTACTGCAAAATAAAAATATTGCTTTTATAAAATTAGATTTAACAGATTTAGATAATGTAAAGCAACTATTTAAAAACCAGCATTTTAATTATGTGGTTAATTTGGCTGCACAAGCAGGAGTAAGGTACTCATTAGAGAATCCACATTCATATGTAGACAGTAATATTACAGGTTTTTTAAATATCTTAGAAAGTTGTAGAGCCTATCCTGTAGAACATTTAGTTTTTGCTTCTTCAAGTTCGGTTTATGGGTTGAGTGAAGATATTCCTTTTCAGGAAGATAATTGTACCGATCATCCATTAGCAATGTATGCAGCAAGTAAAAAAGCCAATGAAATGATGGCGCATTCGTATGCTAATTTATACAATATTCCATGTACCGGATTACGGTTTTTTACAGTGTATGGACCTTGGGGAAGACCAGATATGGCCTTGCATATTTTTACCAAAGCAATGGTTGAAGATAAAGAATTTGAAGTGTTTAACAACGGAGATATGAGTCGGGATTTTACCTATGTAGGCGATATTGTTGAAAGTGTAAAAAGACTACTACCTCTTCCTCCAAAAGAAAATAATCCTGAATTTAATCCTAAAAAACCTGTTTCATCTAAAAGTTCAAAAGCCTATCAAATCTTTAATATTGGAAATAATAGTCCGGTTGCTTTAATGGACTACGTACACGCAGTTGAAAAAGCATTGGGTAAAAAAGGAAAGATTGTTTTTAAACCTATGCAGCCTGGAGATGTACAATCTACTTATGCCAATGTAGAAAGTTTATTTAATTATATAGGTTTTAAACCAAAAACAACCATTGAAGAAGGCATAAAAGCTTTCGTAGATATGTATTTGGAGTTGGAAAAAGAGAAAGGCAAATAAGAAGGTCATTCCGCACAGCGATGCAGAATCTCATGTTTTGAAAAGAAAGCAACAGATTGCTTCACTCCACCGTGTTACATTTGTAATGACAAAACTAAAATAACGATATTCTCATCAGGTCACTAAGTCTATCAAAATGTTTAACAATAGAATATAAAAGTTAATTTTCAAATTCTAAAGCAATACCCTATATTTACAACAAATAATAACAATATCCCAAAACAATTGTTGATTTAATAGATGAATAATCAAACATCAAATAGAGAAGATTGGTTATTTGAAATAACCCCTAAAAACAAACTCTTCAATTTAAATTTAAAAGAAGTTTGGCAATATCGTGATTTATTGATGCTTTTTGTTAAGCGTGATGTTGTTACTTTATACAAGCAAACCATTTTAGGGCCACTTTGGTATTTAATTCAACCACTATTTACATCAGTGATATTTACGGTAATTTTCAATAAGATTGCGGGTATTGATACAGGCAACATTCCGCCGTTTTTATTCAATTTAGCGGGTGTTACTTCTTGGAATTACTTTAAAGAGTGTTTAACTGCCACTTCCGATACTTTTAAAAAAAATGCCAGTTTGTTTGGTAAAGTATATTTTCCACGCATTATTATGCCTATGTCTATTGTAATTTCTAATTTATTAAAATTCGGAATTCAATTAGGCGTATTTATTGGTTTTTATGTGTATTATGTTTTTAGTGGATATACAATGTTTCCTAATAAATTGGTAGTATTATATCCACTATTAATAATGATAATGGGAATGCTTGGATTAGGGCTGGGAATGATTATTTCATCGATGGTTACAAAATATAGAGACTTAACTTTTTTAGTGAGTTTTGGAGTACAATTGTTAATGTATGTATCTGCTGTGATGTATCCAATTTCATTGGTGAAAGAGAAATTAGCTGATTATTCTTGGATTGTAGAGTACAATCCGATGGCACATATTATAGAAACTTCCAGAATTATGTTATTGAATGATGGTGAATTTGATTTTTATGGAATTATATATTCAACAATTATAACCATTATTATATTTTTTGTAGGTTTATTAATATTTAATAGAACGGAAAAAAGTTTTATTGATACGGTGTAAGTACGTGAAACGTTTTATAGTGAAAAATAAAGAGCTAGAGGTATTAATGAATGATGTAAAAAGATTGTTATTGGGTTTTAGAAATTATTTAAATAGAAAATTGTGAGAGGTGAGAAGTCGTCTTAATAAAAATAGATTAAATATAAAATAAATGATTAAAAGAGAACGTCTCACGTTTTACGAAAAGACTTCTCACTTTAGCGAGCGATTGAAATGAGCGAGATAATCTTAAAAATAGAAAACCTATCCAAACAATACCGACT
>JAMOMG010000110.1 GCA_027068695.1 Flavobacteriaceae bacterium | reverse complement strand
ATGTAATAAATCAGTTTATTTTTAAGTTTTTGAGTAATTTTACAAGTATAAATTACTTTTAACTTTTCAGTAAAAATATGATATTAATTGACAAACCTTATGTTTCAGATTTTCTAATTGAAACCATCAAAAAGAATAAATTTAAAATTGTTGCAACTTCAGAAGCTAAAAAAATGATTTTAGATAAATCGTTAAATTGGATTTCAGAAAAAGAAGCTATTACTTTAACAAAAAACAATCCCGATACACCTATTTATTCTAATTCTGAAAACATCATTAGTTGGGTTGAGCAAAATTTAGAATTTTCAAAATTACCAAACCAAATTCAGCTTTTTAAAAATAAAATAACATTTAGAGAATTAGTACAAGATATTTTTCCAAATTACTTTTTTAAAGGTGTTAAATTCGAAGATTTAGATAATATTTCCGTTGTTAATTTACCTTTCCCATTTATTATAAAACCGGCTATTGGTTTTTTTAGCTTGGGAGTTCACAAAGTTGATAAACCTCAAGAATGGAAACAGGTTTTAACAGAAATAAAACAAGAAATAAACCAAATCAAAGGGTTCTACCCTAGTGAAGTTTTAAATACAACTAATTTTATTATTGAAGAATGCATTGAAGGAGAGGAATATGCAGTTGACTGTTATTTTAATAAAAATGGAGATCCAATTGTTTTAAATATTTTACATCATATTTTTTCATCAGGAAAAGATGTTAGTGATCGAATTTATACAACTTCAAAAGAAATAATTGAAAGTAATATTGAAGGAATTGAAAAATTTCTACAAATAATAGGAGAAAAAGCAAGTTTAATTAATTTCCCTGTTCATGTTGAGGTTAGAATTAATAAACAAGGTAAAATAATCCCTATTGAAATAAACCCTCTTCGTTTTGGAGGTTGGTGTACAACTGGAGATTTATCTTGGTATGCGTACGGTATTAATTCTTATGAATATTTTATTAAAGGAGAAAAACCTAATTGGAAAGAAATTCTAGAAACTAGAAAAGATAAAAAATACAGTATTGTTTTATTAGATAATAGTGCTGGTATTGACAAAAATAATATTGCATATTTTGATTATGAACAGGTTCTTAAAGATTTCGAAAATCCTTTAAGTTTAAGAAAAGTTAATTTTAATGAATACCCTATTTTTGGTATTTTATTTGTTGAAACTTCTCTTGGAAATGAACGAGAACTAGATAACATTCTCACTTCCAAATTAGAAAAGTACATTGTATTAAAATAATAACTCATTATTAATATGAAAACAATAGGATTAATTGGTGGTATGAGTTGGGAATCCTCTGCAGTTTATTATGAATACATCAATAAAAAGGTACAAGAGTTAAAAGGAGGTTTCCACTCATGTAAAAACATTATGGTTTCTGTTGATTTTGCTGAAATTGAAAGGCTACAGCATGAAAATAATTGGGAAATGTTGACCAAATTAATGGTAAACGCTGCAAAACAATTAGAAATAGCTGGTGCTGATATTATTGTTCTTTGTACAAATACAATGCATTTATGTAGTAATGAAATTATAAAAAATATTTCAATTCCTTTTTTACATATAGCAGAAGCAACTGGAAAAGAAATCGTGCAAAGAAACATTAAAAAAGTAGCTCTGATAGGAACGAAATTTACAATGGAAAAAGATTTTTACAAAGGATTCCTAACAGCTAATTTTAAAATTGAAGTTATAATACCTACTGCAAAAGAAAGGCAGTTAATTCATGATATTATTTACAATGAATTGGTGGTAGGAGAAATTAAAAATAAATCAAGAACCATTTACAAAACAATCATTTCTAATTTAGAAAAACGCGGTGCAAATGGCGTTATATTGGGTTGTACTGAAATACCGTTACTTATCTCAAACACTGATGTAAACATACCTGTATTTAACACTACAAAAATTCATGCTGAAAAAGCTGTTGAATGGGCTCTGAAAAATGACTAAATTATTTCACTTCTAGAACCAATTCGTCATACGCCAAAAACACATTTTCAGGTAATATTTTCTCTACTTCTGCATGAAAACCTAAATAATGACTTATATGTGTTAAATAAGCTTTCTTGGGTTTCAGTTCTTCAATTAAATTTAATGCCTCTTCCAAATTCATATGAGAACGATGTGGTTTGTAACGTATAGCATTAATAATTAAAACCTCTAAGTTTTTGAGTTTTAACTTTTCCTTTTCTGTTACCGTTTTAACATCAGTTAAGTATGCTACATTTCCAAATCTAAACCCAAAAATAAGCAGTTCCCCATGCTTTACTTTAATAGGAGTTACTTTTAGATTTTCTAAATAAAAAGAACTATTTTTTATTTCATTTTGAACAACACTTGGAGCTCCTGGATATTTGTCTTTATCCTCAAAAATATAATCAAACCTCAAAGCTAAATTTTCTAATACCCTTTTTTGAGCATAAATTGGTACTGCTCCTAACTGAAAACTAAATGGACGTAAATCATCTAAGCCTGCAGTATGATCTGCATGTTCGTGAGTAAACAAAACACCATCAATCTTTTTTATATTTGCTCTCAACATTTGATATCTAAAATCTGGTCCACAATCAACCACATAAGCATAATTATCCCATTCAACTAAAATTGAAACTCTTAAACGTTTATCACGTTTATCTTTAGATAAACAAACAGGATGTGTACAGTTAATAACTGGTATTCCTTGTGATGTGCCTGTTCCTAAAAAAGTAATTTTAATACCCATTATTTT
>JAMOMG010000109.1 GCA_027068695.1 Flavobacteriaceae bacterium | reverse complement strand
ATGAACTAATTGCACCGTAAGAAGTAGTTAATTTATGATTATTTTTAGTGAGTTTAAATGTTACGTTTACAATAATATATTTCCCTCTTAACTCATTCTTGAAAATAGAATTCCGATACCCAAAGTTGCATTCGTCTTTAGTAAATATTTTAGTTTTCCCAGTTTCAATTTCAAGAGCCTCTAATTGATAGAATGTATCTTTAATTTCAACTCCATAAGCACCAATATTTTGAATAGGAGAGGTGCCTACATTTCCTGGTATAAGTGATAAATTTTCCAGTCCACCGTAGTTTTGTGAAATACACCACAGCACAAATTCGTGCCAATTTTCACCAGCTTCAGCAGTTACATAAACAACATCTTTTTCAGTGTCGTTAACTATAATGCCTTTCAAATTTAAATAGATTACTAATTTTTCAATATCAGAGGTTAGTAACATATTACTGCCTCCACCCAATAAGAAAATATCACTGTTTAAACCAATAATTTCTACAAGTTCTTTTACTGAATTTATGGATACAAATTGTTTGGCGTAAACATCAATACCAAAGGTGTTGTATTTTTTTAAAGATATGTTGTGTTGAATACTCAATTAACTTTTGCTTAATATGAAATACACTGTCATTTTTTCGTGAAATTAGTAAAAATAATTGATTTTCCTTTTTTAATTATAAATAATTTACTTGTAGAAAAGAGTAGGATTTATGTTGTTTTTACACTTGGTATATTTTGTTAAAAAGTAGCTTTTACCCCTATGTTAAATGCCCTTGGCATACCTGATCTTAAGCCTGCTGGTCTTCTGGATGCAACATATACTTTATTTGTTAAGTTAGTAGCATTGGCAAAAACAGAGATATTCTTATGTAATATATAATTAGCACTACTGTCAATTACAAGATAAGATTCTATTTTTTCATTAAGAGGAATTTTTCCTTGCCCTGGTAAAGTGCGCATTTCTCCTAAATATTTGCCACTTATATTGAAACTAAACTGTGGATGTTCTAGACCAAGTATAAGTGTAAGTTGATTATTTGCTAAATATGGAAATTGGTCACCAGCAGAAACTTTTCCCCATCCTCCAAAATCACTTTCAAAGTCATTTTGAAATTTGGCATCAGTATAAGTGTAAACTATAGAAATGGGTAAATTAATGGTCCTTTGTTTTTTAGTAGCCAGTAGGTCGTAAGTAAGTTGAAATTCTACTCCCTTTGTTTTTACTTTTCCTCCATTAAATAAATCACCCGTGCCGTCACCCCCTGCAGCAGCAAGATCTGAACCTAATAAGTTACTATAATTATTGTAAAATATAACAGGTTTATAAGATAGTGCGTTTTTACTATATCTTAGCCCTAATTCGTAGTTTATACTTTTTTCAGGTTTTGTTCCTTCTTTTGAGCCTGGAGGTGAAAATCCTTTATGAATACCAGCAAAAGCACTTGTACTTTCACTAAACTGATAATCAAATCCAATTCCAGGAATAAAAACATCGACTTTATTACTTCTTTTTGACAGATTGATTCCTTCTCTGTCAATATCTGATGTACCGTAATCCAATCTTTTTAAGGTTATGTTTTCATACCTAATACCTGGAGTTGCTGAAAATTTACCAATATTAATTTTGTATTGTACATAAGTTGCTATTGCATCTGCTGTTTCAACTCGGTTACTTTCCGTGCCTGGAACTCCTTTTTTTGTGAGGTTCATTACCCCATTATTCATAGAAAATTCGTCTACCCACTGAAAGCGATCTACTTGATCTTGATGTACTCTAAAACCAAAATCAATTTTATGAGCTATATTATTGGTTTTAAAGTTAAAGCCAAAAATTGTTTGAACACCTTTTGCATAATAAGAGCGATTGTTTGCTTTTACAAAAAGGGCATCTTCATAAGTACTTGTAGATCCTGTTAGAATAGAGAAGGCATCTTCGAAATTTAAAGGGTTGTCTAACAGCGAATTAATACTTGTTTTTGTTCCGGTATTATCTTTTACCTTATTTAGTTTGAACCAATTTCTGTAAAATTTAGAATAGTAAGCTGTAGTAGAGATATTAAAATGTTTTGATAAATTAGCTACGTGTGTTAATGAAAATTGAGAGTGTTTGGTATTCATTTGATCTTTTTGTGATGCAGCATACCTACGATACGGATTGATATTAAAATCTTCTTGTGTTAAGCCTAAGTAGGTTTCATTAGAGACTTCATTAGATCTACCTATTTTAAAGGTTAAAGATTGATATACTTTTGCATCATCATCAGTATTGATTCTAAATTTTGCTAAATAATCTTTTTTATCAAAACCAGTATTCCCTCCACCATCTAATTTTTTAAATCCGTTAGAACTATATTGAAATGTTTCTACAATATATGCGAAGTTTTTGTAGGAATTTCCCACAAAAGCATGTAGGTTTTTACCTCCAAAACTTCCAGTAAACAAGTTTATTCTTCCTGAGAATTCATAAGGGATTTGAGTTGATATTAGATTAATTGCACCTCCTGTGGTGTGAGGCCCATACTTTATTTGGCTACTGCCTTTTAGAATTTCTATTGCCTGCATTCTTCCTATTGTTGGGAAGTAATAAGCAGCTGGAGCAGCATATGCTGCTGGAGCCATAAGCACACCATCTTCCATCACCGTGATTTTTGAGCTTCTCTCTACTCCAGTTCCTCTTAAACCAATATTAACACGAAGCCCAAAGCCATCTTCCTCCTGTATGTTAACACCAGGAACAGCACGTAAAATTCTATTGA
>JAMOMG010000108.1 GCA_027068695.1 Flavobacteriaceae bacterium | reverse complement strand
ATATTTATTTTATTGCCCAAATAACATCAGCTTTGACAACCTTATTATCATTTTTAAAATTGTATAATTTTTCGGATTCAAATTTACATAAATAAGCTGATATTATTTCTTTTAACCAACTAATTTCAGCTTTTAGTTTCCAATGTTCATTCTCATTTTGATAGTTTACTAAAACAATAAAAAGTCTGTTTTTAAAATGCTTTCGCTGTTGTTTACTTTGGTTTTTATACAGCCATTCAATTAATTCCCCTTTATGTTCCATTGCATAAGGTACAGATTTTTTAAAACCAGTTGGAAAGACTGTTGTTTTATGGTCAAATGGGATATTTTCAATAAAAAAATCTGTAAACTTATTATAGGAATCTATGTGTGGTTTCACATTTTTATGCTCACAAAAAATAGTCTCAACAGCTTTAGCTGACCTAAAATTAAACCATCTATTCAGGGTGTAATTTTTAAAAAAATTATACCGATCATTATTTTTAAACGCAACTTCAATTCCTGATAAAATTGAAGCAAATGAGTCTGTTTTATAGATAAAATTAGTTTGTTTATCAAATTTATCTAACTGTTTACTCCCCCAACAATATGGAAGTTTCGTTCTTTTTTTAAGATCTTTTTCTAGCTTTTTGTAGTTCATAATATATGTAAACCTAACAGATTATAGAAACCTGTTAGGTTTGATATAGATATAGTAACTCTATAAAAACCTACGTTCAATTAAACTAATTAAACGCTCTTCAAGTTCTTCTTTTTCACTCCAATCATAATCTGGTTTCACCAATTTGTAAATAAAACTTTTTGCTTCACTTTCTGTTTTGAACGTGTTTAACTGTGATAAAACACGGTTAAAATCTTCTTGGTTTCCTTCAAATAAATATTTTACAAAGGCAATTCTATCATTTAAACCTATTTGTAAATTATTTTTAAACAAACTATCATTTAAAGTTCGTTGACTGTTTTCAGTAATCTCCTCAATTATAGGATTTTCTTTAGAGACTCTTTCAAAGAGTTTTGTAGCAACATCCGCTGATATTGCATCTTTCAACTCTTCATCCAACGAGTTTTGGAGTGAAGGAATCTGCGTTGTATCGTCTTTTATTAAAGTATTCTTATTGCTAAATATTTTTTCAACTTGCTCCTCAGAAATTATTTCTTTCTTTTTAACCTCATCAAAAACAAAATCTTGCTTTATTTCATCAATAATTTCCTTTTTTTTATCAATTATATCAGAATCCTCTGTAAAATTTTTTTTAACAAATTTTAATACAGAAAGTTTTTCATAAATATGTCTCGCTTTTTTGTGTAACACCTTTACATCTCCCTTATTTTTCATTTTTAAAATACTGTGTGCCAAGCTTACAAGTTCAGCTTCTAATTTTTTGTGCATAAGTTGAGCTATTAAATGATTTTTGGTGTATTATTTTTAATAAATTTGTAAGAATTCAAAATATAATTTTCTTTTTTATTTTAACCAGATATTACAAGAAAGTACAATTCTATTTTGATTACATTTATACAAATTAAAAATATATAATAACCTTTCAAGCGTGAAATTACAAAATGTTTCTTGAAAATACAGTAAATCATAACGAACAATTTGGTTGGATAGAAGTTATTTGCGGATCTATGTTTTCTGGAAAAACAGAAGAATTAATTCGCAGGTTGAAACGGGCTCAATTTGCAAAACAAAAAATAGAAATTTTTAAACCCGCAGTTGATGTTAGATACGATGATGAAAATGTTGTTTCTCATGATGCTAATGAAATAAGGTCAACTCCTGTGCCTTCGTCGGCAAATATTAGACTTTTAGCCGATGATATTGATGTTGTTGGTATTGATGAAGCTCAATTTTTTGATGATGAAATTGTAGCCGTTTGCAATGATTTAGCTAATCGTGGAATTCGTGTAATTGTTGCTGGTTTAGATATGGATTTTAAAGGAAATCCTTTTGGCCCGATGCCTGCCCTAATGGCAACTGCTGAATATGTTACAAAAGTACATGCCGTATGCACAAGAACAGGAAACTTAGCACATTACAGCCATAGAACTGCGGCAAGCGATGAACTTGTTTTACTTGGAGAAACACAAGAATATGAGCCATTAAGTCGTGCTGCTTACTACAAAGCCACTCGTGAAGAAAAAAATAAAAAGGCAACACAAAATAACAATGAACAATAGCCATGTTACTGTTCTCGAAATAAATTTAAATGCTATTAATAGCAACTTAAATTATTTTAAATCTAAACTTCATAACAATACTAAAATATTAGTAGTTGTAAAGGCCTTTGGTTATGGCAGTGATGCTGTTAAAATTGCAAAATTTTTAGAAAATAAGGTTGATTATTTTGCAGTAGCCTATTTAAATGAAGGGATTGCATTGAGAAAAGGTGAGATTAAAAAACCTATTTTGGTATTACATCCACAGCAAAATAATCTTGAAAAAATTATTGAATATAATTTAGAGCCAACAATTTACTCAACTAATTTGCTGAACCATTTTATTGATATTGCTAAGAAGTTAAAACTTCAATATTTTCCAATTCATTTAAAATTTAATACAGGTTTAAATAGACTAGGATTTTCAAAAAAGGATATTTTAAAAATTTCCATTTTATTAAATAACCAAAAGGAAGTGATTGTTAAATCTATTTTTTCTCATATCGCTGCAAGTGAGGATTTAAATGAACGTGAATTTACCTTACAACAAATAAATAGCTTTAATTCCATTTCAAAAGAGTTAATTAAATTATTAAATTACAC
>JAMOMG010000107.1 GCA_027068695.1 Flavobacteriaceae bacterium | reverse complement strand
TGTATATAGAAGTTTTTCAAATACATTATCAAATGCTATATCAAAAATTGAGCATTCTAACAAATTTATAAATGATACCGATCAAATTATAAAAAATCTTGAAGATATTTATAAAAAAACTATGTTAGAAGAGTATTTACCTGAATCAAGTATGCTAATTAAATGTTTTTTACAAAATAAATTTTATTATATTAAAGACTATCTTGTACCTGTTAATATGATATATGAGTTCATCCAATTATTAAAAAGTTGTTCGCAAGAAAAAAGAAATATCATAATTAATAATTTAGAAACAAAATTAGAAGTTGTAGAAAAATACGATGAAATTATAGATGTTGACATACCATTTTAAACACTTAACAAGTACTTGGAAGAAAAATATAAAGCCCTGACGGGCAAATACTTTGAGCAAAAAAAGATGCTATCATGATAAGTGTAAAAATGATAGTAAACAGGCTTTATATTTTTCAAGATAGTCAATATCTGAAATTAGGAGATAAAAACAGTATTAGAAGATCGTAATACTGGGGTTTGAATTTTGACTATTTTTATAACCTATACATATAAAATTAATTCATAAAATTTATAATATATAACAAAATTAAAATGGTTTTATTTTTTATTACTTTTTGTTTAAATAAGCGACTAAAATATTTGAAATTTTTTGTATATTGATACCTCCTATTTAAAATGAAATTATAAATATTATAAGAAACAAAGAGATAAGTCATATTTTTATACCATCACAATAAGTGTTAATAGAGATAACACAATGAGGTGGTAGTTAATTCTATTTTGATAGTGATTAATGTTTTTGTAGGAGAAAAATATGTTTTTAAAAAAACTTACTGCGATAGCGGTTTGTGCAGTAGCTTTTATGCTTTTACCTAGCTCTTTGTCAGCTGGTGGTGGTCATAGTGGAAAGAGTAGTTATAATTATGATAGAGATTATAGTGGAAAAAGTTGTGGGAAAAGTCATGATAAACACAGTGGAAAAAGTTGTGGGAAAAGTCATGATAAACACAGTGGAAAAAGTTGTGGAAAAAGCCATGATAAACACAGTGGAAAAAGTTGTGGGAAAAGCCATGATAAACATAGTGGAAAAAGTTGTGGAAAAAGCCATGATAAATACAGTGGAAAAAGTTGTGGGAAAAGGCATGGTAACAAAGCATGTAAAACTCATAAAAAAGGTCATTGTGGAAAACATCATAAAAAAAGTTATTATTGTATTTCAAAACCACCAGTACAACCACCAATTGCAACAGGCAGTGTAAGTGGTATTGTTTATATAGATCAAAATGGTAATGAAGCATTTAACAATGGTGAAGGTATTGAAAATATTACTGTAGAATTGAGTGATATAAGTGGCAATAGTCTAATTACTACAACAGACAATGATGGAAATTACTATTTTTCTAATGTTGCGGAAGGAAGATCAACTATACAGATTATTGAGTCAACACTTCCTGACAATGTAACACAAGTTGATGGATCTAATCCAAGCACTGTATATATAGAGTCAAACCAAGATAACTATGCAGGATATGATGGATATGTGACTAACGAGGCAACAGGTAGTGTAAGTGGTATTGTTTATATAGATCAAAATGGTAATGAAGCATTTAACAATGGTGAAGGTATTGAAAACATTACTGTAGAGTTGAGTGATAAAAATGGTAATAGTGTAACTACTACAACAGACAATAGTGGAAATTACTATTTCTATAATGTTTTAGCAGGAAGTGCAACTGTAAAAGTTATTGAGTCAACACTCCCTAGTAATGTAACACAAGTTGATGGATCTAATCCAAGCACTGTATATATAGAGTCAAACCAAAATAACTATGCAGGATATGATGGATATGTGACTAACGAAGCAACAGGTAGTGTAATTGGTATTGTTTATATAGATCAAAATGGTAATGAAACATTTAACAATGGTGAAGGTATTGAAAACATTACTGTAGAGTTGAGTGATAAAAATGGTAATAGTGTAACTACTACAACAGACAATAGTGGAAATTACTATTTCTATAATGTTTTAGCAGGAAGTGCAACTGTAAAAGTTATTGAGTCAACACTCCCTAGTAATGTAACACAAGTTGATGGATCTAATCCAAGCACTGTATATATAGAGTCAAATCAAAATAACTATGCAGGATATGATGGATATAATCAACCAAAACCAGCAGGAAATGATTATCAGATAGGATATGACAATGGAAAATCAGATGCTTGCAGCAATAAAAGTTGGAATATAATTTCTCAATATCTAGGTAATACTAGTTATATAACTGGCTATGATGATGGTTGGGAAAGTTGTAATAACAATCAACCACCTCCAAGTAATGATACATATGTGATAGGTTTTAACAATGGAAAAGCAGATAAACTAAATGGTAAAACATGGAATACACTTCCACAGTACCAAGGTGATGCTAACTACATAGAAGGTTATGATGCTGGTTGGGAAGGCAACTATAAATAATTAACATCTTCTTTTTCTCAGATAACAAAGAAAAAGAAGATGTAACCTGAGTTTGGCAGAGTATTAGCCATAGTAAACTCAGGTTACAAATTCAAACTCCAAATAGAGCAAAATAGGGAGTTTAAGGTTGAGATGTGTATACTTTATTGTAAAAACTAAGAGAGAAACCTCCGTATGAGCAGAGTTACTAAGTATCTATTGAGTACCTTTTTTGGCTCATTTACTTCACTTTTTTTTACATTATTTTTTCTAGTTACTATCATAACTTTTATCCGTATATCAAAATTTACACTACTTTT
>JAMOMG010000106.1 GCA_027068695.1 Flavobacteriaceae bacterium | reverse complement strand
CTTTCATCAATAATCATTAAATAATCATCAGGGAAATAGTCTAATAGACAAAAAGGTCTTGTGCCAGGTTCTCTTCGGTCTAAATAACGAGAATAATTTTCGATACCACTACAATAACCCAGTTCGCGAATCATTTCTAAATCAAATTCTGTTCGTTCTTTTAAGCGTTTTGCTTCTAAATGTTTACCAATTTCTTTAAAATAATCATATTGTTTTACCAAATCATCTTGGATATTTTTAATGGCATTTTGTAAAACATCAGAAGAGGTAACAAATAAATTTGCCGGATATATTTTTAAAGTGTCAAATTTTTCAAGAACCTTATTATTACTAACATCAAAACTTTCTATTTCTTCAATTTCGTCTCCAAAAAAATGTATTCTATAAGCGTGTTCTCCATAAGATGGAAAGACGGTTATAGTATCTCCTTTTACTTTGAAAGTTCCGCTACTTATTTCTGTTTCTGTTCTAGAGTAAAGACTTGAAACTAATTGATGTAAAAAAGAGGTACGAGAAATAACTTTATCAACTTCAATAGAAATAATATTTTTTTTAAATTCTACGGGATTCCCTATTCCATAAATACAAGATACAGAAGCGACAATAATAACATCTCTTCTTCCAGAAAGTAAGGCTGAAGAAGCGCTAATTCTTAATTTTTCAATATCTTCATTTATAGATAAATCTTTTTCTATATAGGTTCCGGTAACAGGTAAATAAGCTTCAGGTTGATAATAATCATAGTAAGAAACAAAATATTCCACTGCATTGTTTGGGAAAAATTGCTTAAACTCAGAATACAATTGAGCTGCTAAGGTTTTGTTGTGTGCTAAAACTAAAGTAGGTTTTTCAACTTTCTCAATTAAATTAGCTACAGTAAACGTTTTTCCTGAGCCAGTAACACCTAATAAAGTTTGATATTTCTCATTAGATTGTATCCCGTTTATCAATTGCTTTATGGCTTCAGGTTGGTCGCCAGTAGGTTTAAATTTAGATTCTAATTTAAATTGCATAACGCAAAAATAAACTAATTTCCAATGTTTTTGTTTATCTTACTTTATATTTAAGAATTGTTTAAATTTTTTAGTATGAAAAATAGTATAAAAGTGCTATTTCTTATTTTTTTTATATTTAGTTATAACTTATTTTCTCAAGAATCATTCCCAAAATCTTGGGAAGGTAATTATCAAGGTGAACTACAGATTTTTGATGTTGATTCTGTAAAAATGAAAGTAATCATGAAATTAACAATTGCTAAAAAAACAGCTTCTGTTTATCAATGGAAAATAACTTATAATTTTAGAGGAAAGGAAGATATTAGAGATTATGAACTAAGAATGATAGATTCTACAAAAGGGCATTATATTATTGATGAAAGGAATACAATTGAAATTGATAGTTATTACAAAATGCAAACTTTTACTAGCTTTTTTGAAGTGATGAATTCATATATAATTTCAACCTATACTAAAAATAATAATGACGATATACTATTTGAAATTATTGCAGCTAGTACAAATAAACCCAGCATTGCTGGAAATTCAAAGTATAAAGGAGAAGAAATACCAGAAGTGAAATCATATTTTATAAATGGTAGGCAAAGAGCTATTTTGAAGAAATTATCGCTAACGCCTAATTAAGCTAAAATGACCTTTTAGTATTCTTCCATCATCCAGTTCTACTTTATACCAGTAATCTGTTGAAGGTAAAGGATTCCCTTTGTACAAACCATCCCATCCTCGTCCTAATGGATTTAAAATAACTATTAATTTCCCAAATCTGTCAAAAATATACACATTAGAGGTAGGTTGAAACTCTATACCTGTTACATGCCAAGTATCATTATAGCCATCTCCATTAGGAGTGAAAAAATTTGGGATATTAATTACAGAAACTTCTACAGAAGATTCAAGGCAATTTTCGACATCTCTAATTCTAATGGTATGTATACCTGCTAGTACATTTTCAAATAAGTTATTAGACTGAAAATTATTATTATCTATAGCAAATTCATAGGTGCTAGGAGGTAAATTGTCTGTTAATACAGTTATTGTATTATTATCAGAGTTGTCAGCAAGAACAATATTATTCTTGTCAAAATTTAATAAAGGTGTTACTGGGATACTATTAACCAGCATGCTCTTTGTTTTTATGCAATTATTTTTATTAGTTGCAGTGACAGTATATAACCCCTCAGAATTTATTGTAATATTTGGAGTGTTCCCTATAATTTCTCCCAGCTCGTTCCTCCATTGATAATCATATTCATCTGATGGATTTTCAATACCAATACTATATTCTAAGGAAAGAAAACAGAATTCAATCGTATCTAATAAATCAAATTTAGGAACAGGATTTACATTTAGGGTGATAAGAGGTTCAATTTTATAACAACTAATTAAATTGTGATCTATTCTAGCAAAAAGTTGTTGTGAGTTAGGCACTGTATTTCTAAAGCTATTAGGGTTTATAACATTTAATTTAGCTTGTGCATCTGAAATATTTTTATAATACGAAACGGAAAGATTTGTGGTAGGAAGAAGAGCATTAAGAACTTGCTCTGTAGCATCACTAAAGTCAAAAGTAGCAATACCGTCAGTATCGTTGTCATTAACCAAATCGTCGCACTCATTAAAAGTAATCATTAAATCATCAGGGATATCAATTGTAATAACTTGTAATTTCACTTCAGCCGTAGTAAAACACCCGTTACTATTTACTACTCTGGCCCAAACAGTATCTCCGGTACTGCCAGAAAAGGCTGTTACATTTGAAATAGGGTTCGTATTGTTTACAGCATCATTTTTAGTT
>JAMOMG010000105.1 GCA_027068695.1 Flavobacteriaceae bacterium | reverse complement strand
GATGTAGCTAGTAACAATACTGGCTTTTCTCTCCATACTTTACCATTAATTCTAGATAACCAATCAAAAGCATTTTTAAATGCTACTGAATATGAACCATTGTGTTCTGCCAATGAAATAATAAAACCATCTGCTTTATCTATTGCAGTATTTAAATTTATTACTCCTTCTGAAAAACCTTCTTCATTTTCAACATCAACTGAAAATTGTGGCATTGAGAAATCATTCAAATCAATTTTTGTTAACTCAATATCGTTTACTAACTCTCCAACGTACTCAGCCAATATTTTATTAATTGAATTTTTACTATTACTACCTCCTATTGTTACTATGTTTTTTTTCATTTTGTTTGTTTTTTAGTTATTAATTTGATACAAATGTACAATATTTTTATTTATTTACCCAGGTAATTATTACCGTGTTATTTATTTTTAAATTTTAATATTCATTTTGTACTTTAGCCTATATAAAACATGACTTATAAATGGATATCAATTTCAATAAAAACGAAGATTACAACAAGCTTCAACTAGCCAATTTAAAAAAGAAACTCTTAAAAGTTTATAAAGGAGGAGGTATTAAAAATATTGAAAAACACAAAGCTAAAGGTAAATTAACAGCAAGAGAAAGAATTAACTACTTACTTGATAATAATTCCATGTCAATAGAAATTGGTGCTTTGGCGGGTGATAATATGTATGAAGAGCACGGTGGTTGTCCTTCAGGAGGTGTGGTAGTTAAAATTGGGTATATTAAGGGGAAACAATGTATTGTTGTTGCGAATGATGCTACTGTAAAAGCTGGTGCTTGGTTTCCTATTACAGGTAAAAAGAATTTAAGAGCACAAGAAATTGCTATTGAAAATAGATTGCCAATTATTTATTTAGTAGATAGTGCAGGCGTTTATTTACCAATGCAGAATGAAATTTTTCCTGATAAAGAACATTTTGGTAGAATATTTAGAAACAATGCTGTAATGAGCAGTGAGGGAATTACACAAATTTCTGCTATTATGGGTAGCTGCGTAGCAGGAGGTGCTTATTTACCTATTATGAGCGATGAAGCATTAATTGTCGACAAAACTGGAAGTATTTTTTTAGCAGGAAGCTATTTGGTAAAAGCAGCTATAGGTGAAAGTATTGATAATGAAACCTTGGGAGGAGCAACCACACATTGTGAAATTAGTGGAGTAACTGATTACAAAGCCAAAGATGATTATGACGCTTTAGATAAAATTAAAAACATTATCGATAAAATAGGTGATTTTGATAAAGCTGGTTTTAACAGAACTGAATCAAGAAAACCAATTGAAGATCCTGAAGATATTCTAGGAATACTTCCACAAACAAGAACTGAACAATATGAAATGCGTGCTATTATTGAAAGAATTGTAGATAATTCTGAATTTGAAGAATATAAAAAAAACTATGGAAAAACAATAGTTTGTGCCTACGCACGCGTTGACGGTTGGGCAGTTGGTATTGTTGCCAATCAACGAAAAGTTGTAAAAACGACCAAAAAAGAAATGCAGTTTGGAGGAGTTATTTATTCGGATAGTGCAGATAAAGCAACTCGATTTATTGCAAACTGTAATCAGAAAAAAATTCCATTAGTATTTCTACAGGATGTTACTGGCTTTATGGTTGGTAGCAAAAGTGAACATGGTGGTATTATTAAAGATGGAGCCAAAATGGTAAATGCAGTAAGTAATTCAGTAGTTCCAAAATTTACTATAATTATTGGAAATTCATATGGAGCAGGAAATTATGCAATGTGTGGAAAAGCCTACGATCCAAGATTAATTGTAGCTTGGCCCTCTGCACGTTTAGCAGTTATGGGAGGTGAACAAGCTGCCAAAGTTTTATTGCAAATTGAAACTGCATCATTAAAAAAGAAGGGTGAAAAAATATCAAAAGAGCAAGAACAAAAAATCTTAGAATCTATTCAACAAAGGTATAATGAGCAAACATCTCCTTATTATGCAGCTGCTCATTTATGGACTGATGCTGTTATAAATCCGTTAGACACCAGAAAATGGATTAGTATGGGAATTGAGGCTGCCAACCATGCTCCTATTAAAAAAGAATTTAATTTAGGAGTAATTCAAGTATAAAAAATTGTAGAAATATATTGTAATAATTACATTTGCAACACTAAAAATAAAGTTAAATTATGGGAAGAGCCTTTGAATTTAGAAAAGCAAGAAAAATGAAGCGTTGGTCTGCAATGGCAAAAACCTTTACTCGTATTGGTAAAGATATTGTAATGGCAGTTAAAGAAGGTGGTCCAAATCCTGAAACAAATGCACGTTTAAGAGCTGTTATTCAAAATGCAAAGGCAGCTAATATGCCAAAAGATAATGTAGAACGCGCTATAAAAAAAGCTAGTGATAAGGATACTGCGAACTATAAAGAAGTTTTATTTGAAGGATATGCACCTCACGGTATAGCTTTAGTTGTTGAAACAGCAACCGATAATAACAACAGAACTGTTGCCAATGTAAGAGCTGCTTTTAATAAATGTGATGGAAATTTTGGAACTTCAGGCTCGGTAATTTTTATGTTTGACCATACTTGTAATTTTAGAGTGAAAGCAGACGATTTAAAAATGGATTTAGAAGAGTTTGAACTAGAATTGATAGATTTTGATGTTGAAGAAGTTTTTGAAGATGAAGATGGAATTTTAATTTATGCTCCTTTTGAACAATTTGGAGCTATTCAAAAATATTTAGAAGAAAACAACTTAGAAATTCTTTCTTCTGGATTTGAGCGAATACCAACTACAACTACTAAGCTTTCTGAAGAACAACAAGCTGATGTAGAAAAATTATTAGAAAAATTGGAAGAGGATGATGATGTTCA
>JAMOMG010000104.1 GCA_027068695.1 Flavobacteriaceae bacterium | reverse complement strand
CATCTAAAAAAACATCTACCATTCCGTGTGGACTTATTTCATCAGTCCCAAACCTTTCTACTATTCGCTCTATACCAATATGATTTTTTACTTTAGCTAAATGAATTCTTGAAGGAATTTGTAATCCTCGTAAACCAGCTATAAATAAAATAGATTTATCTATACAGTGAGTTTCTGTTTTTTTTGCAATAATACTTGCTTTATAATTTTCTTTAGAAAAACTAATTCGATAAGGGTTGTATCTCCAATTATCACGAATTTTAAGATACAACAGTTTGGCTTTTTCTTTTTTGGTTAGTGTGTTTGTTTTGAATTCCTGAATGAGTTTTTGAATTTCATCCGTTTTATAATCAAAATAATAGGTGGTATTTAAATAATTCATTTTGGTAATCAATAATAGTAAGGATTAATATTTATTATAGAATACTTTTTACACGTCCAACTTCACCGGTTTCTAATTGGACTTTTATTCCGTGAGGGTGATTAGCTGAATTTGTTAGAATTCTTTTTACAACGCCTTTGGTTAATTCTCCATTTCTTTGATGGTGTTTTTGAACAATTTCAACCGTTGCTCCTATTTGAATATTCTTTCTATTATTACCCAACATTTTCTCTTAAATATATAATTTTATTCAACTTTTTCAATAACGTGATTAAAGAATTTATTTTCTTTAGGAACAAAACCTTTCAATATTAAAAAAACACCAAAAACCATTAATACAATACCCATAATCCGTTTTACTTTGTAAGCTATTTTAGGTGTTAATTTCTTTTTTAATTGTTTTGCCACTAATATTTTTCCAACATCAGTAATAAGATAACTAACTAAAATTATGGTAAAATAATTAAATATTTTTGTAGGGTTCATTTGTAAATTAGAACCAACAATCACAATCATTCCTAACCAAAAAGCCAATACACCAACATTTATAAAATTGAGTAAAAATCCTTTAAAAAAAAGCTTTACATAATTTATTTTTTCAGGGAGTATAAAATCTTTACCCGGAATTATGTTTTTTTGACTTTTATCTAAATAAGTAATTAGTCCATAAATTAATAATATTAAACCTCCTATGTAAAATAGGCGAGGGTCATCTTTAATTTCTTCTAATAAACTTTTACTTCCAAAGTAGGCAATTAAAATAAATGTAATATCGCCTAAAATTACCCCAATATCAAATATAAATGCAGCACGAAACCCTTTTAAAACACTTGTTTGAATTAACATAAAAAAAACAGGACCAATCATAAAGGCTAAGAAAAATCCAATAAGTATAGCGTCTTTTATTTCGTTAAATAGCATATGCATGGTTTAATAAGGATGTTAAAATACCATAATTATTAAACATCATCATAATCAATAACAATTTTTTGTGTTGTAGGGTGTGCTTGGCAGGTTAAAATTAAGCCCTCTTTTATTTCTTCATCTGATAAAATAGCATTTTTAACCATAACAGCTTTTCCTTCAGTAACTTTTCCCAAACAACTACTACAAATTCCTCCTTGACAAGAATATGGAGCATCAATTCCTTCTTTTAAAGCAGCGGTTAAAATAGTTGTTTTTGAATCCATTGTAAAAGTAGTTTCTTCGTCGTCAACAACTACGGTAATTTCACAGTTTCCTTCAAAGGTTTTTGTAGCTTTATTTTTAGAGGAAGCAGGAGTTGAAAATAACTCAAAATGAATATTGGATTTTTCTAATCCATAAGCTAATAATATGTTTTTTGCATTTTCAATCATAGTCTCAGGCCCACATAAAAAAGCTGAATTAAACGTACGATCTTTAAATGTATTTTTTAAAACAAAGTTGATGTTTCCTTCATCAATTCTACCAAATAAAGCATTAGGTTGTTGCTCTCTACTATAAATATATTGAATATAGAAGGTTGTAGGATACTTATTTTTTAAAGTGTCAATTTCCGATTTAAAAATGGTGTCTTTTACTGTTTTATTTCCATAAACAAGAGTAAAGGTGCTATTTGGCTCATTTTCTAAAACTGCTTTAATTATTGAAATTAAAGGAGTAATACCACTACCAGCAGCAAAGCCCAAATAATTGTTGGAATTATTTTTAGAGGGTTCTAATATGAATTTTCCTTCTGGATTAGATACCTCTAAAATATCACCTTCTTTTAATTTTGTTGTTGCAAATACAGAAAATAACCCATTTTTAATTTTTTTAATGGCAATTCTCAATTCATTACTATTTGGCGATGAACAAATAGAGTAAGCCCTTCTAATTTCTTGCCCATTTAAAACCATTTTCAGGGTAATGTATTGTCCTGCAATAAATTGAAAATCATCTTTTAAATTTGATGGAATTTTAAATAAAATTGAAACTGCATTTTCAGTTTCTTTTTTAACTTCTTTTATAGTTAGTTTGTGAAATTTTGACATTATCAATAATTTAAGACTACAAAAGTAATTAATCTAAATACAACTTTTTGTTAAAAATAACACCTAAGATTCTTATACATAAGTAAATTATGTATATATTTGTTTTGCTGAAAGTTTAAATAAATAAACAGTTCATAAATGGGAAATCAAAAATTATATAAAGGTTCTTTGCAAACAATTATTTTAAAGTTGTTAGGAGAGAATGATAAAATGTATGGTTATGAAATAACCCAAAGAGTTAAACAACTTACCAAAGGAGAGCTTACAATTACCGAAGGTGCTTTGTACCCAGCACTGCATAAGTTAGAAGCAGAAGGCTTGTTGGATGTTGAGGTTACAAAAGTAGACAACCGTTTACGTAAATATTACAAACTAACTGAAAGCGGTACAAAAGAAACAGTGAATAGATTGGCTGAATTGGAAGAATTTATTAAAACAATGAAAATTATTGTAAATCCTAAATTTAGTTTAGAATAAATTAATTTTTTTATGAAAAAGAAAATTA
>JAMOMG010000103.1 GCA_027068695.1 Flavobacteriaceae bacterium | reverse complement strand
AAGATGCAGCCGTTTATACACGAAAAATAGCAAAGGAAGAAGGTATTTTTGTTGGTAATTCAGCTGGCTCTGCTATAAAAGGGTTATTACAATTGAAAGAGCACTTTAAAAAAGATGATGTGGTGGTTGTATTATTTCACGACCATGGAAGTCGTTATGTAGGAAAAATGTTTAATGATGACTGGATGCGTGAAAGAGGATTTTTAGATGAAGAGAAATTAGTGGCATTAGATTTAATTAAAGAAAGAATTGAAATTCCATTAATTACAGTTAAAACAGAAGAATTGGTTTCTCATGCCATTGAGCGTATGCGTGTTAATAATATTTCTCAAATCCCTGTAACAGATATTCACGGTTTTGTGGGGTCTGTTGATGAAAGCGAGTTGTTTAGTTTGTATTTTGATGATAAAAATATTGCCAATAAACCAATTAAGGAAGTAATGAGCAATCCTTTTCCTATTGTGAAAAGTACTGCTTCAATCGATGAAATTTCTAAACTAATCAATAGAAAAAATAGTGCTGTGTTGGTTGATTTAGGGAATGATAAGTTTCACATTATTACAAAGCATGATGTAATTAGTGCAATACAGTAAAATATTAGAATTCAGCAGATTGAGCATATAATTACAATTCTTATTCCTTTGTTGTGTGTTTTAATAAGTATGTAACCTAATAATAGGTTTTAAAAGCAATTTTATTTAAACTCACTAGTAAAGTGTAACTTAACAGTTGGATATTTATTTTGTGTCATTTGAATGGTAAATGCTGAATCTGCTAAAAACACCAATTGTCCTTGTTTATCTTTTGCTAAATAGCGCTGTTTTACACGCTTAAACTCTTTGAATTCATCATTTTTAGGGTCTTCAGGTTCTACCCAGCAAGCTTTGTGAACGGGTAAATTTTCATAACTACATTTTGCTCCGTATTCGTGTTCAAGCCTGTACTGAATTACCTCATATTGTAAAGCGCCTACAGTTCCAATAATTTTTCTTCCGTTTAAATCTAAGGTAAACAATTGTGCAACACCTTCATCCATCAATTGATCTAAACCTTTGTGTAATTGTTTAGATTTTAAAGGGTCAGCATTGTTAACATATCTAAAATGTTCAGGTGAAAAATTAGGAATTCCTTTAAAATTTAAAATTTCGCCTTCTGTTAATGTATCTCCAATTTTAAAATTTCCAGTATCTTGAAGCCCAACAATATCACCTGGAAAAGATTCATCTACAATTTGTTTTTTTTCTGCAAAAAAAGCATTTGGACTAGAAAATTTCATTTTTTTATTTAAACGAACGTGTAAATATGGAGCATTGCGTTTAAAGGTTCCGGAAACAATTTTTATAAATGCCAATCTATTTCTATGGTTAGGATCCATATTGGCATGGATTTTAAATACAAATCCAGTTAATTTTTCTTCTTTAGAATCAACCAAACGTTCTTCCGATTTTTTTGGTTGTGGTGATGGTGCAATTTCAATAAAACAATCTAACAGTTCTTTTACACCAAAATTATTTAATGCAGATCCAAAAAATACAGGTTGAAGATTTCCATTTAAATACTCATCTTTATTGAATTTAGGATATACTTCTGTTACTAATTCAATTTCTTCACGTAAGGTGTTTGCAGCAGTTTCACCTACAATTTCATCTAATTCAGGAACAGAAATATCATCAAATTCTATCCCTTCAGAAATAGTTTGCTTGTTATCGCCTGAAAATAAATTAATTTTTTTCTCGTAGATATTATAAATTCCTTTAAAATCGTACCCCATTCCAATAGGGAAACTTAGAGGTGTAACTCTTAAGCCTAACTTTTGTTCAACTTCATCTAATAAGTCGAATGCATCTTTACCTTCTCTATCTAATTTATTGATAAAAACAATCATTGGAATGCTACGCATTCTACAAACTTCCACTAATTTTTCAGTTTGTTCCTCAACACCTTTTGCAACGTCTATTACAACAATTACACTATCAACAGCAGTTAATGTTCTAAAAGTATCTTCTGCAAAATCTTTATGACCAGGAGTGTCTAAAATATTGATTTTCTTATCTTTATAGATAAAAGCTAAAACAGAAGTAGCAACTGAAATACCACGTTGACGTTCAATTTCCATAAAATCTGAAGTAGCTCCTTTTTTTATTTTATTGTTTTTTACAGCACCAGCCTCTTGTATAGCTCCACCAAATAATAATAACTTTTCAGTTAAAGTTGTTTTACCAGCATCGGGGTGCGATATAATTCCAAAAGTTCGTCTACGTTGTATTTCTTCTAAAAAACTCATTTATCAAAATTGAGGTGCAAAGATAGGTTTAAAAGTTTGAAAGTTGAAAAGATTAAAAGTTCAAAATTCATTTAATTTTTCAATAGTAAATTATACAATTTCATTTTTGTAAATTTGTAGCAATTCAATAAAAAAATGAAAGAAGAACAAGTAATCTTAGTTAATGAAAAAGATGAACAAATTGGTTTAATGCCAAAAATGGAAGCACATGAAAAAGCGGTGTTACACAGAGCCTTTTCAGTTTTTATTTTTAATAGTAATAATCAGTTAATGTTGCAGCAACGTGCTGCTAGTAAATATCACTCACCTTTATTATGGGCAAATACTTGTTGTAGTCATCAGCGTAATGGAGAAAGTAATTTGGAAGCTGGAAAGAGGCGTTTACAGGAAGAAATGGGGTTTGTTTGTGAGTTAGAAGAAAAAACATCATTTATTTATAAAGCTCCTTTTGATAATGGTTTAACAGAACATGAATTAGATCATATAATGGTTGGGTTTTATAATCAAAATCCGGTAATTAACAAAGAAGAGGTTGAAGCTTATAAGTGGATGGATGTTGAAGATATTAAAAATGATATTATCAGTAATCCTAAAATTTATACTGAGTGGTTTAAAATTATTT
>JAMOMG010000102.1 GCA_027068695.1 Flavobacteriaceae bacterium | reverse complement strand
GACTTATATTATCAATCTAACACCACCTAACTCTTCTATTTTATAAGGGAATTTATCACTTGGTGACCCAATAAACATAAAGTTAATAGGAATATTCCATTTTTTAGAAAGTTCTTTAATGAGTTCTGGACTAAATTTCCCTTCAACTATTAAAAACTCAATAGCTATTTCAGGATATTCTCTATCTAAAAAATCTATTTCTTGAGGTAAATTTTCAGGTACTTTTTGACCTTTTTCTAAAGCAATAACAATTTTAATTTTTTTAGTATGTTCATTTTTCAAGATATAAAGCATCACTTTATTTAACGTAGATATTTTATCTCCTTTGGTGAAAAATACAAATTCTTGCGAATTTATTTTATTAATGGTCTTTAAGATTTTTTTATCAGTTTTTAAAACAAAATTACGAACAGGATCAAAAATAGTATGCATTACATTTAATAAGAATGTTAGTAAAACAGTTCTATTTAGCATAAAAATAATAAAAAGAATGGTTGGTATAAAGTAGTCTAGGAAAATAGTTAAATTACTTGGTAAACCATCCTTAGGTTCCATAATTATATTTCCAATAAGAGCCAAGCCAACAGCGCTAATTGCAATTATAACAGAAAGCCATGAAGCCTTCTCAGGTCTTGGTAATTTACTCCTTTTAACTTTTAATAAAATATTACCTACCCCAAATAAAACCATTACTGATAAAAAAGAAATAGTATAAACACCAGCCAATAATTTCACATTTCCATTGGTAATAAGTAATACTGAAATGGATAAAAAGAAAAACATTAATATTATTCTGTAAGAACTTCCTTTTTTATTTTTCTTTAAGAAAAATTGAGGTAAAATTCTATCTAAGGTCATACGTTCTAATAATCCAGATACCCCTACAAAACTTGTAAGAACAGCTCCACTTAAAACTAAAAAAGCATCAATTGATATCAAAACAGCAACCCATTTACCTCCAACGTGTTTTCCCATTTCTACCAATAACGTATTTTGATATTCGGGACTTTGCAGTATAGGAATTGTAAATAATGCTAATGCAAATATTGCCATAAGTGGATTTATGATACTTACTATAGACCACATATTTTTTAGTGTTTTTGGAAAAACTCCTTTTTGTTGTTCTTCAACAAAATTAGCAGAACTTTCAAACCCTGAAACACCTAACATTGAAGCTGCAAAACCAAAAAAGATAGCATTAGAGATACTACCTCCATTTCCTGAGAAATGCCAATTTTCTAAAAACAACTCAATTCCATTGTTACTTAAAAAATAAATAATAAACCCACTTAATATTACCAATGAAGACAAGTGAAACAAGAAAATTCCTATGGCGACTTTGGCAGATTCAGTTATTCCACCAATGGTAAGAGATGCAAATATAGCAAGCAATACAATTGTTGCAATAATTATAGGCATAGATGGAATTAAATGATGTAAATAATGAATGGCTTCATTTGCTGAAATCACTGCTGTGGCCATATATGAAAGTAATGTTAAAGCGGCTGCAAAAGAGGCCATGCCTTTACTTGTAGTATTTAATAAGGCGTTGTATGCACCTCCGTTTAGAGGCAATGCACCTACAACCTCTCCATAAATTTTTCGAAATAAAAATAACACTAATGATACAATAAGTAATGTAATCCAAGCATATTGTCCTGCAAATGCAATGGCCAATGCTGAAACATATAATACAGAAGAACTTATATCATTACCACAAATTGCTGTTGCGGCTAGTTCATTTAATTTTTTATGGACTTTTATTCCCATAATTCAAATTTATGTTATAAATCTAATTTCAAACTTAATTCTTTTAATTGTTCATTATCAATTTTAGAAGGAGCATCAATCATCACATCTCTGCCACTATTGTTTTTAGGAAATGCAATAAAATCACGTATCGTCTCTTGTCCGCCTAAAATAGCAACCAACCTATCTAACCCAAAAGCAAGTCCACCGTGTGGAGGCGCACCATATTCAAAAGCATTCATTAAAAACCCAAACTGTTCTTTTGCCTGTTCAGGCGTAAACCCTAAATGATTAAGCATTAAAGCTTGTGTTTCTTTATCGTGAATACGTATAGAACCACCACCAATTTCATTTCCATTTAACACCATATCATATGCATTGGCACGTACTTTTCCTGGGTCAGTATCTAACAGCGCCATATCTTCAGGTTTTGGAGATGTAAATGGATGGTGCATTGCATGGTAGCGTTTCGTTTCTTCATCCCATTCTAATAATGGAAAATCTACTACCCATAACGGTGCAAATTCTTTTGGGTTACGCAATCCTAAACGCTCAGCTAATTCCATACGCAAAGCACTTAATTGTGTACGAACTTTATCGGCATTACCAGATAAAACACAAATTAAATCACCTTTTTGAGCCCCTGTTACTTCAGCCCATTTAGCTAAATCCTCTTGATTGTAAAATTTATCGACCGATGATTTAAAAGAGCCATCTTCATTACAGCGTGAATACACCATTCCTAAAGCACCAACTTGCGGACGTTTAATCCATTTAATTAAGTTGTCAATTTCTTTTCTTGTGAATTTATTTCCACCAGGAACTGCAATACCAACTACCAGTTCAGCATTGTTAAAAACACCAAAATCTTTGTGTTGCGTTACCTCATTTAATTCTCCAAACTCCATTCCAAATCTGATATCAGGCTTGTCATTTCCGTATTTTTTCATGGCTTCATCATAGGTCATTCTTGGAAATTCTCCCACTTCAACACCATTAATTTCTTTTAATAAGTGACGTGTTAAACCTTCAAACCTGTTTAAAATATCTTCTTGTTCAACAAAAGCCATTTCACAGTCAATTTGCGTAAATTCTGGCTGCCTGTCTGCACGTAAATCTTCATCTCTAAAGCATTTTACAATTTGAAAATACTTATCCATTCCACCAACCATTAACAGTTGCTTAAAAGTTTGAGGCGATTGAGGTAGCGCATAAAACTGCCCTTCATTCATTCTACTTGGTACTACAAAATCACGAGCACCTTCAGGAGTAGATTTAATTAAAACAGGAGTTTCAACTTCAATAAAACCTTTATCGGAAAGGTATTTACGAACCTCAATAGCTACTTTATGACGAAAAATTAAATTATTCTTAACAGGGTTCCTTCTAATATCGAGGTAACGGTATTTCATTCTCAGTTCGTCACCACCATCAGTTTCATCTTCAATAGTAAAAGGAGGTGTAATAGATTTGTTTAAAACAGTTAGTTCTTTCACTAATATTTCAATCTCGCCTGTATCAATATTTTTATTTTTAGAAATACGTTCAATAACCTCTCCTTTAACCTGAATTACAAACTCACGCCCTAAGGTTTTCGCCTTTTCCATCATTTCTTTAGGTGTGCGTTCTTCATCAAAAATCAATTGCGTTATACCATAGCGATCACGTAAATCAACCCACATCATAAATCCTTTATCACGTGTTTTTTGTACCCATCCGGCCAAAGTAACTTCTTGACCTAAATTTGTTAATCGTAACTCTCCGTTTGAATGTGTTCTATACATTTTTGTATTTTAAAAATAAAAAGAAAGTGCAAATTTAATGATTTCCAACATAGTTTGTACAGATAAGTGTTTTTTTTTGGGCGTTCCATTTGTAAAGGCAAATGTCAGGCTATCAGCACTCGCTTTTTTATATCCAAAGAAGCATAAAAAGAGCTCAAAAATAACCCTGTACTGAGCGCAGTCGAAGTGCTACTATCCTTAACGCAAAACTCATTAAAAATCTTTGTATTTTAGCAAAATAAAACGAGCATCTAAAATTTTGGGATGTAGGGTTACTTCTAAAAATTAACGTTTAAATATATGAAACCAATTAATATCTCCGAAAAATTTAAATTGTTTAACGAACATTGGACTCCTAAGAAAATAGGAGAATTAAACGGACAACAATTATTGTTAGCAAAAATAAAGGGTGAATTTATTTGGCATGCACACGAAAATGAAGACGAGCTTTTTTTTATTATAAAAGGAAGTTTAGTAATAGAATTTAGAGATAGAAAAGTGACTTTAAACGAAGGGGAATTATTAATAATTCCCAAAGGAGTAGAACATAAACCTATTGCAAATGAAGAAGTTCATGTACTATTATTTGAACCTTTAGCGATTAAGCATACAGGAAATATTGTAAGTAATTTAACTGTTGAAACTTTTGAAACTATTTAATTATGTCTAAACTTTATTTAGTACCAACACCCATTGGAAATTTAGAAGATATTACACTCAGAGCAATAAAAGTTTTAAAAGAAGTAGACTTAATTTTAGCCGAAGATACACGTACTAGTGGTAAGTTATTGAAGCATTTTGAAATTACAACTCATATGCATAGTCACCATATGCACAATGAGCATAAAACAGTTAACAACATTGTACAACGTTTAAAAAATGGTGAGTCTATTGCATTAATTTCTGATGCCGGTACACCTGCAATTTCTGATCCAGGGTTTTTACTAACACGTGCATGTATTGAAAATGGAATTGAAATAGAATGTTTACCTGGCGCAACAGCTTTTGTTCCTGCATTGGTAAATAGTGGTTTGCCTAACGATAAATTTGTTTTTGAAGGTTTTTTACCTGTAAAAAAAGGACGACAAACACGTTTAATTTTGTTAGCTGAAGAAACCAGAACGATAATTTTTTATGAATCACCACATAAATTATTAAAAACATTGACTCATTTTGCAGAATATTTTGGCTCAGATCGTTCAATTTCGGTTTCAAGAGAACTAACCAAATTGTATGAAGAAACAATTCGAGGAACCATTTCAGAAGTGATAGAACATTTCACCCAAAAAGCTCCAAAAGGTGAGTTTGTAGTTGTAGTTAGTGGGAAAAAGTAAAAATGGCAGTTATGGATAGTTTAGTAGATAAAATAGAAGCACTTCAAAAAATTTCTAAAGAATTAGAACCATCTTTTAAAGAAAGAGAAAATTTAAACGAACAAATTAGAGCATTTGCCAATCACTTTCTTGAAAATTTAGAAGCTTACCCTGCCTATGTTGAAGAAGATGCAGTTATTGAAAAACTAACATTTAATTCGGGTAAAAAAACGTTAAAAGAGTTGTTAGCCAATTTTAATTCAGAGGTCGTTTTAAAAGGAATTAAACCTGCTTCAGGAAAACATTTGGGATACGTGCCAGGTGGAGGTATTTATACTGCAGCTTTAGGTGATTTTTTAGCAAGTGTTACCAATGAATATGCAGGAATGTATTATGCTTCTCCTGGCGCAGTTACAATGGAAAATGAGTTGTTAAATTGGATGAAGAAAATTTTTAATTTTCCAAAAGAAGCCGTTGGAAATCTCACTTCAGGAGGTTCAATAGCAAATTTAATTGCTTTAACAGCAGCAAGAGATAAATACCAAATTAAAAATGAAAAAATACAAAAAAGTGTTATTTATTTAAGTCCGCAAGCGCATCATTGCATCCATAAAGCACTTCGAATTATAGGTTTAGAAGATATTAAGGTTCGTTTATTGGAATTGGATGAGTTTTCAAAAATTAATACGGCGAAACTAACTAACATAATTCAAGAAGATTTAAAAAAAAGATTGAATCCTTTTATGGTAATTGCATCTGCTGGGACTACTGATACTGGAGCCATAGATCCATTAAGTGCAATAGGAGAAATAGCAAAAGATTACAATTTATGGTATCATATTGATGCAGCTTATGGGGGTTTTTTTATTTTAACTGAAAGTAAAAAGAAATTTTTCAAAGGGATAGAGTTGGCAGATTCATTGGTTATAGACCCTCACAAAGGATTGTTTTTACCGTATGGAATAGGAGCCGTATTGATTAAAGATAAAAAAGCTGTTTTTCATTCCCATCATTACACAGCAGACTATATGCAAGATGCTAATACAGTAGCTACACAAATAAACCCATCGGATGTTTCACCTGAACTAACAAAACATTATAGAGGGTTAAGAATGTGGTTACCGCTGCAAATACATGGGATTGATCCTTTTATTGCGAGTTTAAATGAAAAACTATTACTTACCATTTACTTCAGAAATAAATTAAAAACATTAGGATTTGAATTAGGCCCCAAACCCGATTTAACAGTTAGCTATTTTTGGTATCCTTCAAAAAAAATAGACGAAAATATATTCAATGAAAAGTTGGTAGCATTTATACATGAAAATGGAAATGTTTTTTTAAGTTCTACTAAAATAGATGGTAAATTCGTGATACGAATGGCAATACTTTCTGTTAGAACAAAAAAGGCCACCATTGATACGGCAATTGAAATGATTCAAAACTGTTTAAAACAAACTAAAGAGTATTTTTAATGAAGAAACTATTTGAAAACGTAATTTCGATATACGTAAAAACACACAAATTCAACAATTTGTGTGTTTTGTCATTCCTGCGAAGGCAGGAATAATACCTTTATTTACTGTAGAATTTGTAAATAGCTAATAATCAAAAGGTTTTGTATCGAATGCGCGTTTTTAATAACTCATTTTAACAATTTTTTCAACATCGTTGGGTGTTATTTTTCCATGTTCTCCAATGCCTTTCCAACCACGTTCTTCAAATCGTTTTGAAATAATTTCAGCAGTTCCCTTATAGCTGTCTGTATATTCAGAAAGTGTAGTTTTAATACCTAAAGATTGAAAAAATTGAACTGTTTTTTTAATTCCATCAAGTGCTTTTTCTTCCGTAGTTCCTTTGGTTACATTCCAAACACGTGTTGCATATTGTGCTAATTTTTCTTTCTTACTTTCAAAATTGTAAGTGTAATGACTTTCAAGAATAATAGCCAATGTACGTGCATGGTCTATTCCAAATAAAGCTGTTAATTCGTGTCCCATCATATGAATTGCCCAATCTGATGGAACGCCTTTTTGAATCAACCCATTTAAAGCCATAGTACAACTCCACATAAAATTAGCAGCAGCATTATAATCAGCATTATTTTTCATTATTTTTGGAGCTATTTCAATTAAGGTTTGCAGAATACCTTCAGCAAAACGATCCTGTATTAAAGCATTTACTGGATAGGTTATGTACTGTTCTAAAACATGTGTAAAAGCATCAGCCAAACCATTTGCAATTTGATGTTGAGGTATGGATTTTACAACTTCAGGATCTAGTATTGAAAATATAGGAAATAACCCAGGGCCACCCATAACTAATTTTTCTTTTGTTTCTTTTCGTGTAATTACAGCCCCTGAATTCATTTCTGAACCTGTTGCAGGTAGTGTGAGTACAGTTCCAAAAGGCATTCCCTTTTGTATTGCAATATTTTTAGCTAAAATATCCCATGGGTTTTCCCCTTTGAAAAGAGCTGCTGCTGATAAAAATTTAGTTCCATCAATTACAGAACCTCCTCCAACAGCTAATAAAAAGGTGATTTTTTCATTTTTAATTACTTGTAAAGCGTCCATTAAAACTGCATACTCAGGGTTTGCAGAAATTCCACCAAATTCAATAATTTTATAACTAGTTAGTGCCTCTTTTACTTGGGTGTAGATTCCATTTTTTTTAATACTTCCACTTCCGTATAGGAGTAGAATTTTAGCATTTTCAGGAATCTCTTTTGAAAGATTTGCTATTTGATTTTTACCAAATAAAATTTTTGTAGGATTTAGTAAATCGAAATTATTCATGTATTTAAATTTAAGTTGTTGTTAAAAATAATTGGTTCATAACTAGAATTAACCCTATAAGGTAATTAACATAGTTAAAAGTAGTATTTTTACAGGATTAAAACTACTATGGGAACAAACAAAAATTTAACCAAAAAGTTACATCCAAATAACAAACATAATTCTGCATATAATTTTTCAGAATTAATGGCTGTTTATCCTTTGTTAAAAGAATTTGTATTTACTAATAAATATAAAACTGAAACAATAGATTTTGCTAATCCTGAAGCTGTAAAAGCAATAAATACAGCATTATTATTTAAGTATTACAATATTACTTTTTGGGATTTTCCAGATGATAATTTATGTCCACCAATTCCAGGAAGAGTAGATTATATTCATTATTTAAATGATTTGTTAAAATCTTCAGGAATTAAAAAGGATATTTCAATTATAGATATTGGAACTGGTGCAAGTTGTATTTATCCGTTGTTAGGGAACGCTGAATATGGTTGGCAATTTATAGGGACAGATATTGATAAAAAATCGTTAGATAGAGCTAATAAAATTCTAAAAAAGAATAAACTAACCAAATTTATTGAATTAAAACAACAAGCAAATTCATCACAAATATTTAAGGGTATTTTGGATGAAAAAGATAGGTTTTCTGCAACAATGTGTAATCCTCCATTTTATAGATCTCAACAGGAAGCTATGGAAGCAAATGCTAGAAAGTTAGAAGGTTTAGGGGACAGAAATGATTCTAAAACACGAAATTTTAGTGGAAAGCAACAAGAATTGTGGTATAAAGGTGGTGAGAAAGCATTTGTGCATACTTATTTGTACGAAAGCTCCATGTTTAAAAAGCAGTGTTTTTGGTACACTACATTGGTTTCAAAAAAAGAGAATGTACAAAGTATGTATGATTCATTAGCAAAACTGGGAGCAACAGAAATAAAAACCATTCCAATGCATCAGGGTAATAAAGTTACTCGTGTTGTTGCTTGGACATTTTTAAGTAAAGAAGAACAGAAAGAATGGGTTAGTACAATGTAATTTTGTTAAAGAAAAGTTTTTCTGATCTATTTTTTATAGAACGCGATGCAATTGCTCACTAGCTTGGTTTCTATCCATCCTTAAATATAACGCAATTTTAATTTTAGATAAATAACACGATACAATCGTGCGGAAGCTAAAAGAACAGATAGCGTGGAATAGAGAGTTTAAGACCCTGAAACAAGTTCAGGGTGACGTAAGATTTAATACCAACGTTTCTTCTTCTTTTTTGAAGCAGCAGATTTTCGCCCTTTTTTATGGTTGCTTCCTTTTTTTATATATACTTCAGGTTTTGCTTTAGGGTCTAATGGGTAAGGATGCTCTTCTTCAACAGATATTTTTGTGCCAATTAATTTTTCAATGGTTTCAATATACGTTCTTTCATCAGCTGAACAGAATGAAAAAGAATGTCCTGTTTTACCAGCTCTACCTGTTCTTCCAATTCTATGCACGTAGGTTTCAGGTACATTTGGCATATCAAAATTAATAACAGCATCTAAATTATTAATATCAATTCCGCGAGAAGCAACATCTGTAGCAATTAAAATATTAACTTGTTTATTTTTAAACTTATTTAAAGCCTCTTCTCTTGCACTTTGCGTTTTATCACCGTGAATACTGTTAATTTTATAGCCATTTTTACGTAGCATTTTTTCCAATTTATCAACACCAAATTTTGTGCGTCTAAAAATTAGAATATCACCTTTTATGGTATTACGTAACAAGTGTAAACACAGTTCCATTTTTTTCTGTTTTGGTACGTAGTACAATTTTTGATGTACACTTTCTGCTGCTGAAGATTTAGGTGTTACATCAACAGTTGTTGGATTTTTTAAAATAGTATTTGATAATTCAATTATTTTAGTTGGCATTGTAGCAGAAAACAATAAAAGTTGTTTTTTTTGGGGGCACAAGCGTTCAATTTTTTTTACATCATTTATAAAACCCATATCTAACATTAAATCTGCTTCATCCAAAACCAATGTTTCCACATAATCTAAATTCACACAATCTTGTTTGTGTAAATCTAAGAGTCTTCCAGGTGTAGCGATTAAAATATCAACTCCTTTTTTAAGTATATCTTTTTGAGGCTCAATAGAAGTCCCTCCGTATAAAACGGTAGCTCTTAAATTAGTGTATTTACCATAGGTTTTAAAACTATCTTCAATTTGAATGGCTAACTCTCGTGTAGGACTTACAATTAATGCTCTAATTTTTTTAGCTTTTTTACCCGAATCTTGTTTATTAAACAACAACTGTAAAATTGGCAATGCAAAAGCTGCTGTTTTACCCGTGCCAGTTTGAGCAGATGCAATTACATCCTTTTTTGCCAATACCAACGGAATTGTTTGCTCTTGTACAGGAGTAGCTAACTGATATCCCTTTTCTGAAATGGCTCTTAAAATAGGTTTGTTTAACTGTAAGTTTTTAAATTGCATAGGTGTTGTTTAAACAATATTTTGCAAAGGTACGCATATTTATGAGCATTTTCTTAGGAATAAAAAGGAGTATTTAGGTTTATTTCTGAATAGATTTTAAATATAAATTCTCAACTTTGGTTCTAGCCCATGGCGTTTTTCTTAGAAATTTTAAACAAGATTTAATGGTAGGATTACTATTGAAGCAATTAATTTTTATAATTATACCTAGTTCTTCCCATCCATATGTTGAGACGAGGTATTGTAAAATTTCTGCGAGCTTAACACCATGAAGTGGATTGTTTGGTTGCTCTTTGTCACTGTTTTTGGATTTCATACAAGTTGAAGCTAATCTTTTTTAAGTGCTAAGTCTATAATCTCTACCATTTGTTTAAACTCTTTTACTTCATATAAACGAGATAGAAAAATAATTTTTCCTTTTTTATCTAAAACAATATTTCTTGTCACACCAGCATTTGGCAGTGTAAAACTTTCAAAAAGTTTACCATTAGAATCAATTGCAAAAGGATAGGTTACTTTCATTTGTGCTATAAAGCGTTTTACTTTTTCAGGTTCTTCTTTTAAGTCAATTCCTATCAGAATAAAATCTTCATTTTTAAATCGTTGCCAAACTTCTTTTTCTAAATGAGGCATTTCTTTACGACAAACAACACACCAAGAAGCTGTAAATTGTAATACAACAACTTTTCCTTTTAAACTTTCATTTGAAATTGGAGTACCATCCATTAAAGAAAACAATAATTTAGGTACTTGCTCACCAACTTTTACTTTGTAACCTCTTGTGTTATCCTGAGCATATAAAAAAGCAGGTAAAGTGAGTACTATAATTAGCAGTAATTTTCTCATAAAATAAGTAATTTAATTTAGTGTTTTTTTAAATGATTTTAGTTTTCTTCTAATAGCTTTTCAATACTTTTTACGTTGCCATAAAGTACAATTATTTCTCCTTTATTTAAAATAGTTTTTGAAGTTGCTACTCCTTGTGCTTTTTTTACTTTTCTTTTAATTCCTACTAAATTTTTTTGTTCTATTATTTTAATAGTTGTTAAAACTACCACGTTATAATGTTTACCTAAATTTAGTTCTAACAACGACTTCCCTTCAAATTTTTTTGGGACTTTTGCCTCAATAATACTATAATTTCCTTCAACTTCAAAGGAGTCAATTACGCCTTTAAGATTTAATTTTTTAGCCCACCGTTCGGCGGTTTCATCTTCAGGATGTATAAATTCTTCAACGCCCATTGCTTCTAAAACACCTTCATGCAAGGCAGAAACAGCTCTACCAATTAAACGTTTAACGTTTAAGCGTTTCATTAGTGCAGTTGCCATAATATTGGTTCCTTCATTTTCGCCAATACAAATAATAACCACGTCAGTATCATTTAATGGTAAATAGGATACAGCTTGTGGATCAGTACAATCTAAACAAACGGTATGTGTAATGTTTCCTTTTAGTGCTTCAACTTTACTCATTTTGTTATCAACACCAATTACTTCATTCCCTGTTTTAGTAAGTCGTTCAGCAAGTGAAGCGCCAAAATTCCCAAGTCCAATTATTATATATTTCATTTTTTTGAAATTAATTTATTAAAATTTCTTCAGTTGGATGTCTGTATTTTGTATGAGTTACTTTTTTTAAAAAGGAGATTAATAAAGTTAGCATACCAACTCTACCAATAAACATAGTTAGCACCAAAATAATTTTACTAGCATCTGTAAGTGAACTAGTAATACCCAAACTTAACCCAACTGTACTAAAAGCTGAAAAACATTCAAATATAATTGCCATCATATTTTTGTCTCCATCAAAAACAGAAATAAAAAATACAGCAAGTCCAATTACAACTAAAGATAATGAAATTACAGCAAATGCTCTTTTTATAGAGATTGCAGCAATTTCTCTATGAAAAATTTCTGTTTTATTTTTTCTTCTAGCAATACTAAAAATATTCAAAGTTGCTATAGCAAAAGTACTGGTTTTTATACCACCACCTGTTGAAGCTGGTGATGCTCCAACCCACATTAAAAATATAATCAACAATATTGTTGGCGACTGTAAAGAATTCATATTTATAGTGTTAAATCCTGCAGTTCTTGGGGTTACAGCTCCAAAAAAGGCTCCAACCATTTTACCAAATTCACTTTGATTTGCAAGAGAATGATTAGACTCTAATACATAGAAAAGTAACATTCCAAAAATTATTAATAGTGTTGAAGTTATTACCACTAATTTTGTATTGATATTAATTATCCACGGTACATAAACGGCACTTTTATGATTTTCAAGAAGTCTAATTCTTTTTATAATTAGATGACGTAAGTATTTAAAGAAATTAAAAATAATTGGGAATCCAATTCCACCAAGAATAATAAGAAATGCTATTACAATGTGCAAAGGGTAATTAAACCTATAACCTACCTCATATAAATTATTGGTTAATGTTGAAAAACCCGCATTACAAAACCCTGAAACTGTGTGGAAAATTGAAAAGAAGATTCTGTTGTTTAGGTCTGGAATTAATGAAGAACTTAAACTTCTAAAAATTAAGATTGCACCAATAGCTTCAATTGAAAAAGTGACTAAAACAATCTTTTTTATAATACTAAATACTTCAGCAATTTTTTCAGAATTAGTCATATCACTAAGCATTAACTGGTTTTTATAAGAGGAAACTCCTTTAAAAAAGTAGCTGAAAAAGCTGGCAAAAGTCATAATTCCTAAACCTCCTAATTGCATTAAAATAATTAAAATAATTTGTCCAAAATGTGTAAAATAAGTACCAGTGTCAACCACAATTAAACCTGTAACACAAACGGCACTTGTTGAGGTAAACAGGGCATCGACAAATGAAATTCCGTTATAGGTTGATTTTGGGAGCGTTAATAAAATAGCTCCAATTAAAATAATGGTAAAAAAACTAAGTACAAAAAGTTGAGCAGGATTTAATTTTTCTTTAATTAAATTAAAGTCAATTAATGATATTTCGCGTATAAAAACAATAAATGTTCCCAGTTGTAACCATATTTTATCATTTAATAAATCAATATTAAAAAGTTTTAAATGATGGATTAAAAGTGTTAGAAGAATAAGCGAAAAAAAAATATCAAAAATTAAAGTTTGTATTTTTTGGTTATTTTTTTGTTGAAAAAAGCGAAAAACAGTTGTTATAAATGCAACACCAATAGTTGTGAGATATAACCAAAATAATTTTTGTTCAAAAGTTTCAGATTGAAATACTCCGTAATCAATAATAATACCAATTAAAGCAATAAAACTTAATAAAAATGAAACTTTTGAAAGCCATTTTAGTATTGATTTAAATTTTAAATACTGCATTAAATAAAGTTGTTTTGGTAAAACAATGCTGAATTAGATTAACAGACAACACATATTTTATACCATTTTG
>JAMOMG010000101.1 GCA_027068695.1 Flavobacteriaceae bacterium | reverse complement strand
CACGATGATTTACGTATGACAGGGAAACGTCATCCGTACGAATCTACGTTTAAAATTGGGCTATCAAAAGAGTTGAAAATTCAAGCTTTTGAAGTCGAATTTCTTCAAAATTCAGGAGCTGCAGCAGATTTATCACCTGCAATTGCAGAGCGTACCTTGTTTCACGCAACCAACAGTTACTTTATTCCCAACGTAACTACAATAGTACATAGCTGTAAAACAAATTTACCACCAAATACAGCTTTTAGAGGTTTTGGAGGGCCACAGGGAATGTTTGTTATTGAATCAGCTATTGCCAAAGCAGCTGAAGAAATAGGAATCGATAAAAAGGAAATTCAAGAGCTAAATTTACTTCAGGAAAATGATGAATTTTCGTATGGACAAATCGCAACACAAGTTGAAATGGAAAATTGCTGGACTTCAGCAAAAAACAACTTTAATTCAGCTAAATTAGAAGAAGAAATAGCAGCTTTCAACAATAAAAATACACAATACAAAAAAGGATTGTCATTTATGCCAATCACTTTTGGAATTTCATTTACCAATACACCTATGAATCATGCAAGAGCTTTAATTCATATCTACCAAGATGGTAGTGTTGGAGTAAGTACTGGAGCTGTTGAAATGGGTCAGAGTGTAAATACAAAAATGTTACAAGTAGCTTCAGTAACATTGGGTATTAGTACAACTAAAGTAAAATTAGAAACTACAAATACCACAAGAGTTGCAAACACTTCCCCAACAGCTGCAAGCGCTACAGCCGATTTAAATGGGAAAGCAGTTTTAAAAGCATGTAATTCTTTAATAGATAGGTTAACAACCGTTGCATCAACACTATTAGCTGTTGACAAAGGTGTTATTCAATTCAAAAATGACATGGTATATGTCAACCAACAACAAACTTCTCTCACTTGGGAAAAAGTAGTTGAACAAGCCATGTTTGAACGTGTTGCACTTTCAGAAAACGCACATTATGCAACACCTATTATCCATTTTGATAAAACCAAAGAAAAAGGACACCCTTTTGCATATCACGTATATGGAACAGCTATTACGGTTGTTACTGTAGATTGCCTTAGAGGAACTTATGAAATTGATGCTGTAAAAATTGTACACGATTTTGGAAAAAGTATGAATATTGGTATTGATACAGGTCAGGTAGAAGGCGCTTTGGTACAGGGAATTGGTTGGATGACTTTGGAAGAAATCTCCTATAATGAACATGGACAATTACTTTCAAATGCACTGTCAACTTACAAAGTTCCAGATGTGTTCTCTGCTCCAAAAACAATTGAAGTACTTCCTCTTGAAACTCTTGGAAACGAGCATGCTATATTAAAATCTAAAGCTGTTGGCGAACCTCCTTTAATGTATGGAATTGGTGCTTATTTTGCCATTCAAAATGCAGTAAAAGAATTCAACCCTAACTATCAACTAAAATTTGATGCTCCATTTACGCCAGAAAAGGTGTTGATGGGATTGTACGAAGAATAACCACTATTTAAAACATTTTAATTATCAAACTACATTTTACCAAATCAAACATATTAAAAGGTGCTATTATTTATAGTGCTGGGGACACTGTTGCTGCTTTATTTTTAGGTGAATTTTTATGGAGTCGCTTAATTGGTATGGTATTTATTGGTGCTACACTATACGCTTTTGAAATACCTAATTACTTTAACTGGATTGTCAAAAAAACCAAGCCGTATTCAGGAATAAAACTAACGTTGGCTAAAACAGGGTTGGCAATTGCATACTTTAATCCATTGTGGATAGCAAGGCATTTATTATTTATCAAATTATTCTCTGGGAATTTTGAAGCGATTAATAGTCATTTACTAGAAATAGCACTTTGGTCATTCCTAGCAAACATTCCTATTTCATTCATTGCAAATTATATTATTCAGAACAAAATGCCATTAAAATGGCGTTTTTTAGCAAGTGCTATTTTTTCAGCATTGATGGCTATTTATTATGCCTTAAGTGAAACTATTTTCTGAATATTTAATATTCTGTTTTATCAGTCTTTGATTTCCAATTCTCAAAAACAGTTAACGCTTCATCTTGTAGAATTTGAGTAAACTTAATTTGACGATCGTTGATGTTTTTTCCAATCTCATTGTAAATGAATTGGTCATCAAAATCAATAGCTGCAGCATCTTCTCGTGTGCAAGCATAGTAAACCTCTTTAGGCCTCGCCCAATAAATAGCACCCAAGCACATAGGACAAGGTTCGCATGACGTATAAATTATACAATCATCTAATTGAAATGTTCCTAGCTTTTTACAAGCTTTTCTAATAGCTACAATTTCAGCATGTGCTGTAGGATCATTCACAGATGTTACACTATTATATCCTTCGGCAATTATCTCATTATTTTTTACTACAACTGCACCAAAAGGCCCTCCACAATTTGAATTTACACCTTCATTTGCCAATGCTACTGCTCTTCTTATAAATTTAATATGTTGATCTTTCATCTTTTAAAGTATGTGTATTTAATCTTCATTTTCTTAACATGCAAACTTAGAAATTAATCTTTACACTTGTTAATTATTATTCAAAATAAATTTAACCTTAATAGCTTACAAAATTATTTTTACGGTACATTTTTATAAAACGTACAGGCTAGTTTACAAATACAAGTAAATATGTTGAAAATTTGTTAAATTTACCAAAATTAATAAGCACCCACCTTTATGAAAATTCTAAAGATAAGCCTTGTAGTATTTCTTTTAATAAGTATTTCTTCAGTAAATGCTCAAAAATTAAGTCGAATTGAAAAAAAGATATTAAAACAAGTGGCAAATAATAATGATGAAGCACTAACACTTTTAGAAAAAGTGGTAAACATCAATAGCGGAACGATGAATGTGTTAGGAGTGGAAAAGGTAGGAGCTGTTTTTTCAGAAGAATTCAAAAAAATTGGATTTACACCTA
>JAMOMG010000100.1 GCA_027068695.1 Flavobacteriaceae bacterium | reverse complement strand
CTCTTCCCATCCCGAACAGAGAAGTTAAGCCTATCAGCGCAGATGGTACTGCCATTCCGGTGGGAGAGTATGTCACCGCCTTTCTTTTAAAACCTTCAACTTAACTGTTGAAGGTTTTTTTGTGAATTTCTTACAATAAAATATAAATCTTTCGGTTTTAGAAATTATTTAGTTTTATTTTGCAAAGTATATGAAAAAAATTATATTATTTTTATTTCTAATTTCTGTTGAAACTTATTCTCAAGTTGGAGGTGAAAGTATTTATAATTTTTTGAATTTAACAGGTTCTGCAAGACAGGCATCTTTAGGAGGGAATACATTGACCTTGTTAGATGATGTAAATCAACCTTTATGGAACCCTTCAACAATAAATTCAGAATTAGATAATCAAATTTCTATAAATTATTTAAATTATTTGGCTGATGTTAATTTAACTTCAGCAACATTTGCTCATTTACTTAATAGGAATTTTGGAACAATTCAAGGTGGTATAACTTATTTGAGTTATGGAAAATTTATTGAAGCTGATGAAAATGGAATTGAAACAGGAATTTTTAAAGCTTATGACTTGTCAGTTTCTGTGGGTTATTCATATCATATCTTTAAAACAGATTTTTTTATTGGAGCTAATATTAAGCTAATAAATTCAGTAATTGGAAATTTTACTTCTTTTGGTGTAGGAACTGATATTGGATTGCTATATTACAATGAGTATAAACCGTATGTTTTTACTTTAGTTGTTAGAAATATTGGTTATCAAGTAACAGTATTTGATGAAATAAGAGAAAAATTACCTTTAGATATTTCTTTTGGCGCCTCCTATAAATTAGAAAATGTTCCAATAACATGGCACATTACGTTGGATAATATACAGCAATGGGATATTGCAGTAGCTAATCCATCAAATACAATAACAGATATTAATGGTAATGTTACTGATGAGCAAATTTCATTTATTGATAATACAATTAGACATTTTACGTTAGGTGCTGAGTTATTCTCTGAAGGAGCTTTTAATTTAAGATTTGGATATAATTTTAGAAGAGCAAAAGAATTACAATTAATTGATAAAAGAACATTTTCTGGTTTCACAGCTGGGTTTGGATTGAAGATGAATAAATTTAAATTTAATTATGCCTTTTCAAAATACCATCCAGCATCCAATGCAAATACCTTTAGTTTACAAATAAATTTAAATTAACAATTTGAAAAATATTACAATTGCTATAGACGGATTTTCTTCAACAGGAAAAAGTACAATTGCTAAACAATTGGCAAAAGAGCTTAAATATGTTTATGTAGACTCTGGTGCTATGTACCGAGCGGTTACTTTATATGCTATGCAGCATAATTTTATTTCGGAAGGGTTTTTTGATAGAGATAAATTAATTTCAGCTTTAGATAAAATTGACTTACAGTTTAAGTTCAATGCATCGTTGGGCTACGCAGAAATTTATTTAAATGATAAAAATGTTGAAAATGAAATTAGAGGTTTAGAAGTATCAAAATTTGTTAGTAAAGTTTCAGAAGTTTCAGAAGTTAGAAGAAAATTAGTTAAACAGCAGCAGAAACTAGGTAAAAATAAGGGTGTTGTTATGGACGGTAGAGATATTGGAACCGTTGTTTTTCCTAATGCAGAATTAAAATTTTTTATAACAGCTTCTGCTGAAAAACGAGCCCAACGAAGATTTAAGGAATTAATTCAAAAAGGTGACGATGTTACTTTTGATGAAATTTTAAAGAATGTTGAATATAGAGATCATATAGATTCTACCAGAAAAGATTCTCCTTTAATTGTAGCCAACGATGCTATTGAAATTGACAATTCTGAAATGACTTTAGAAGAACAATTTGATAAAATTTATGGGATTACGATTAAAACTTTAAAAAATATTTAAGGTATATTTAAGTATTTATGTATTTGTAATGATATTTTCCATTGGGGATTTTTCATTATATAATCAATAATCAGAGGAGTTATTTGTTTTCTTTTACTCCATTCGGGTTGTAGGAATAGTTTACAGTTTTTTGAAACTTTACTAGCTTGTTCTTCAGCAAACTTAAAATCTTGCTTGTTTACTACAATAATTTTTAGCTCATCAGTTTTTTTATAAATTTCTTTTAGAGGTAACTTCATTTTTTTTGGAGATAGACAAATCCAATCCCAAGTACCAGATAATTTATAAGATCCGGAAGTTTCAATATGTGTTTTAATGTTGTTATTTTGTAATTTCTCTGTTAAGTAATTTAAGTTCCACATTAAAGGTTCTCCTCCAGTAACAACTACTGTATTTGCATGGTTTGTTACGTTATTAATAATTAAATTGGTTTTAGTGGGAGGATGTAAGTTTGCATCCCAACTTTCTTTAACGTCACACCAATGGCAACCTACATCACAGCCTCCTATTCTAATAAAATAGGCTGCTTTTCCCGAATGAAATCCTTCACCTTGAATGGTGTAAAATTCTTCCATTAAAGGTAACATTTCACCTCTGTCAATAAGCTGTTGTGTGTGTTTGTCAATCATTCTGCAAATATACTCATAAGAACCAAGAATAAATAAATTCAATAAAATTTATGTTGAAATTTTTAATTTGGTTTTTAAGTCTTATTTTTAACAAATAATACATTTCTTGATATGGGTAGAAAAGAAGATTTTTTTAATGAAATAACCGAGGGGTACAAAACAAAAGGTGATGCTATTATCTTTGGTTCAGCGATGTTGGATGGTGAAACAATGAAAGATGCTTTTGTCAAAGTACCTTTAAAAACATTGAATAGGCATGGTTTAATATCTGGAGCTACGGGTACAGGTAAAACAAAATCTTTGCAGGTAATGGCTGAAAATCTTTCTGAAAAAGGAATTCCTGTATTATTGATGGATATCAAAGGTGATTTGAGTGGATTAGCTCAACCAAGTCCAGGACATCCTAAAATTGATGAAAGAATGGCTGCAATTGGCTTGCCTTTTAAAGGGAAGAAATTCCCTGTAGAACCGTTAACTATTTCAGCTCAAGATGGAGTTAGATTACGTGCTACAGTTTCTGAATTTGGACCGGTGTTGCTTTCAAGAATTTTAGATTTGTCTGAAGCTCAAAGTGGTATAGTATCTATTATTTTTAAATATTGTGATGATAATAAATTACCATTATTAGATATAAAAGATTTTAGAAAAGTACTGCAATTTGCTACTAATGAAGGAAAAGAAGAAATTCAAGCTGAGTATGGTAGAATATCAACTGCAAGTACAGGTGCAATTTTGAGGAAAATTGTTGAGATAGATCAGCAAGGAGGTGATTTGTTTTTTGGAGAACGCTCTTTTGATGTGAAAGATTTGGTGAGAAAAGATAGTAAAGGGAATGGCTATATTTCAATTTTAAGATTGACAGATATTCAAAATAAACCAAAACTTTTTTCAACGTTTATGTTGCAGTTACTAGCTGAAGTATATTCAACATTTCCTGAACAAGGAGATAGTGGAAAGCCTGAGTTGGTTATTTTTATAGATGAAGCACATTTAATTTTTAAAGAAGCTTCAAAAGCACTACTCTCAGAAATAGAGAGTATTGTTAAGTTAATTAGGTCTAAAGGAATAGGTATATTTTTTGTAACCCAAAACCCGAAAGATATACCCGAAGATGTACTGGCTCAACTTGGATTAAAAATTCAACATGCATTGAGAGCTTTTACGGCAAAAGATAGAAAAGCAATTAAATTAGCTGCAGAAAATTATCCTGATTCTAAATATTATGATGTTGATGAAACCTTGACACAACTTGGGATTGGAGAAGCTTTTATATCTGTTCTAAATGAAAAAGGGCGTCCTACACCATTGGCAGCAACAATGATGAGAGCACCTATGAGTAGAATGGATATTTTAACTAAAAGTGAGTTAAAACAACTTATTGAGGAATCTAGGTTGTATTATAAGTACAATGAAACTATTGATAGAAATAGTGCTTTTGAAATATTGAGCAAAAAAATTGAAAGAATAAATGAAAAAGAAGAAGTTGAAAACAAAAAAAAGGAAGCATATAGAACTAGAAGAAAAAGTGCTTCAAGAAAGAGTACTAGAATGAACCCTATTTTAAAAGTTGTAACTAGTGCAACATTTATTAGAGGCGTACTGGGAATATTAAAAAGAGTATTATAATTTTGTTTTTTTAAATAAAAAGGCAATAAATACGTTAAAAATAAAGCTACAATGTAAATCAAATTTCTATGTTAATTATTAAAAAACTTCCATACATATTTTTAATCTCTTTTTTATTTTTTCAGTGTACAAAACAGAATCAATATTTAGTAGAAAAAGGAAGAGTAGGTCTTTTAAATAAAGAGACTAAGGTACAGGAATTAAATGCAATTTTTAGTAAAGATTCAATTGTTTCAAACCTATCTTTAGATACGTTGCGTGTAGATAAAAAGTTATTTTCTATGGGTGATGATGAGTATATTGTTTATTCTAAAAAAGGAAAAAAATTATTACAAATAACACCTTCTAATCAAAGTGATTCATTGTCAAAAATTAAAAGTATTGAAATTTTTGATTCGAATTATAAAACAGATAAAGGAATTTCTCTTAAATCTACTTTTAAAGATATAAATGAGAATTATATTATAAATAACGTAGAGACAACTTTAACATCTGCTATGTTGTTTATAGATGAACTTAATGCTACTGTTGCAATTGATAAAAAAGAATTAGGGTTAAATAGTTTTAGTAGAGAGCAAGTTACTATTAATCAAATTCCAGATATGGCAAAGATAAAATATTTTACTATCTGGTTTAATTAAAATGAAAGTTACAAAAAAAACAAAAGTAAAAAGGTCTCCTAAACGTGGTTTTTACGATAAAGAAACTATTTATAAAATTTTAGATAATCATTTTGTTTGTCAGATAGCTTTTGTTTATGAAGGTTATCCTGTAGTAATTCCAACAATTTACGGTAGAGATGATGATAAACTTTATATTCATGGTGCAACAGTTAGTAGAATGTTACTTGAATTAGAAAAAGGGGTACCAATGTCTATTAATATTACACAAACTGATGGAATAGTTTTAGCACGTTCAGCATTTCATCATTCATTAAATTATCAATCTGTTACAATTTTTGGTCAAGCCTCTATAGTTACAGATGAAAATGAGAGATACAAGGCTCTTAAATTAATTTCAGATCAAATAATTCCATATCGTTGGGAAGAAGTACGTTCGCCAAGCAAAAAAGAATTAAAAGCAACCAAAATTTTAAAAATACCAATTATGGAAGCTTCTGCCAAAATTAGAAAGGGTCCTCCATCTGATGAAAAGGAAGACTATAATTTACCCATTTGGGCAGGTGAAATTCCAATAACTTCAATTATGCAAAACCCAATTTCAGATTCAAAATTAAAAGAAGGAATACCTATTCCTGAAAGTGTTAAAAAACTGATGAAAAATATGTAAACTAAGCTAAATTATACACTTTATTTATTTTAGCAACTGTACAATTCCATTTTAAATTGGATTTAATTTTTACTTTTAGAGCCTGACTTTGATGTGGCTCACCATGATTTATAATTGTAAGGATTGGAGGAGTTTTAAAATGTTGTAGCCAATCTAATAATTCGTTTTGATCTGCATGACCTGAGAAAGCATTTATTTTAAAAACTTCAGCATTTATTTTGTGATATTTCCCAAAAAATTTGACTTCAGTATCACCAGATAGTAAAGCTCTACCTCGAGTTCCTTCAGCTTGAAATCCAACAATTAAGATACTATTTTTTTTATCTGAAATAAGTTTATCTAAATAATGTAACACCCTTCCTCCAGTAATCATACCACTTCCCGCCAAAACTATTTTAGGGCTATTATCATTAACTACAGCTTTTGAAGCACTTACATCGCTAATTAATTCAACGGTAGACTCCATACTTTTAATATCATCAGCTGTTAAATGGTGCTCATTGATATATTTGTAATATATTTCTGTGGCGCTGACACCCATTGGACTGTCCAAATATATAGAAATATTTGGTAATTGATTTTCTCGCTTTAAAATGCTTAATAAATAAATAATTTCTTGTGCCCTTTCTACTGAAAATGTAGGAACTATCAATGTTCCTCCTTTTGAATATGTATGTTTAATATATTTGAGTAGTCTATCTTTTATAGCGTAATTTTTATGTAATCTGTTTCCATAAGTAGATTCAATTACTATATAATCTGCCTTATTTATATATTCGTACCTGTTCAATAGAATAGGTTTTGTTCTGCCTATATCACCTGAGAATACAATTATTTTCCCATTAATATTTAGTTGAATAAATGCACTTCCTAAAATATGGCCACTATTTAAAAATCTAAATTTAATTGAATCATCTATGGTGTGCCACTTATCAATATCAAAAGTTTCAAAATGAGAAATGGTATTTTTTGCATCATTGATATCGTACAGAGGTAAGGCTTTTTTGTGTTTCGAGTAGTTGTGTTTGTTAGCCCTTCTTGCATCTTCTTCTTGTATTTTACCGCTATCAAGTAATATAACTTTTGTTAAATCTCTGGTTGCATTTGTACAATAAATTTTGCCTTTGTAACCATTTTTTATAAGAACAGGTAAGTATCCCGAGTGATCTAAATGTGCATGTGTTAGAAAAATTAAATCTAATTCATTTAAATCAATTGGTAATTCTTCTCTATTTTTTTTACGTAATTCTTTTAAACCTTGAAATAAACCGCAATCAATTAATATTTTTTTATAATTAACCTCTAGTAAAATTTTTGAACCAGTAACTGTTCCTGCACCTCCTAAAAATGTTAGTTTCATCTTAAGTAGTTTTAAATTAATGAGTACTAAAGTATGGTTGGTATATATAAAGTTACAATTTTATAATGACTAAGGTTTAATATTTTATGCCAAATTTTTGCTAAATATTGTAGTTGTACTTTATTTATAAAGTATTATTGAATAAGTTATACTGATTACAAATAGTTAGCTAATTATTAATTAAATTTGGTAATTAAATTTTTTAAGATGAAAAAATATAAAGTACAAAAATCTCCATTTATAGTTCCTACTACTGATGGTAAATTGATAGAAGAACACTTTGGGTTGAGTAATCAATGTGAATTAAGTATTGCTCATATGATAGCGCCGCCAAAATGGAGTGAACCTTTTCAAATTCCAGATTTTGATGAATATACCTATATAATTAAAGGAAAAAAACAATTGATTGTAGATGGAGATACCATTGTGTTGGAAGCGGGTCAATCTATTAAAATTGAAAAAGGAGCCAGAGTTCGATATTCAAATCCTTTTGATGAAGCCTGTGAGTATTTGGCAGTTTGTTTACCTGCATTTTCAGTTGACTTGGTTAATAGAGAAGAAATCTAATTTAGTTTTTT
>JAMOMG010000099.1 GCA_027068695.1 Flavobacteriaceae bacterium | reverse complement strand
TTGAAGTAATAGACAAAGATGAGTTACTCCCTGAGTATCTTATGATGTGGTTTAGAAGAGCAGAGTTTGATAGATATGCCCGATACATGTCACATGGAAGCACAAGAGAAGCTTTTGGATGGGATGAAATGTGTGAAGTAGAGCTTCCTATTCCTTCACAAGAAAAACAAAAAGAGATAGTAAAAGAGTATCACACTATCGAGAAAAGAATCCAACTAAATGAACAACTAAACCAAAAACTAGAAGAGACTGCACAAGCTATCTATAAAGAGTGGTTTGTAGATTTTGAGTTTCCAGATGAAAGTGATAAGCCTTATAAGTCTAGTGGTGGGGAGATGGAATATTTAGATGAGTTAGATATGGAAATACCTAAAGATTGGAAAAAATCTACATTATCGCAAGTAGCAAATATTTTAATGGGTCAATCTCCTTCAGGTGATACATATAATCAAGATAGAAAAGGTGAAATATTTTATCAAGGAAGAACAGAATTTAGTTTTAGATTTCCTGATATAAAAATATATACAACTAATCCAAAAAGAATGGCAAAAAAAGGTAATATTTTAATGAGTGTTAGAGCACCTGTAGGAGATGTAAATATAGCAAAGAATAAATGCTGTATTGGTAGAGGAATAGGCTCTTTATCATCAAAAATAGATTGTAATTCTTTTTTATATTATTTACTGCAAAATATCCAATCAATATTTAATACTTCAAATGATGGTGGAACAGTCTTTGGTTCTATTACCAAAGATGAACTTCATTATATTCAAATTCTAAAACCACTTGATGATATTGTTAAAAAATTTAATATTTTAGTTCTAGATATCGATGAAAAAATCAAATTAAAATGTAATGAACTCAAACTTTTAAAAAATTTTAAAGAAGTTTTACTTTCAAAAATGGCAACTATTGAGGAATAAGTAATGGCAGATTTAAAACCTATTGAAAAAAAATATTTTGAAGAATTATTTGATATGAGAAGTGGATATGTAATATCTCAAGAATCATTAACAAATGCAACTTTTTCAGAATTAATAAGTTCTATTGCTAATACTGATATTTATAGTGATAGATTTTCTTATAATGGTAATTCAAAAGCTAAAAGATTAAGATCTTTTTGGGAGCTAGAATCTGATAAAATTGTTGGAGAAGTTTTAAAAGAATTACTTGAAATATGGAAATTTGAACAAATCAAAAATAATAAAGCAATAGACACTATGACATTTTTAGAGTGTAAAAAAGTTGTTAATAAACTTTTAGGTATAAAAAATGAAGATGCTGAAATAGAAACTGAAAAGGACTTTTTATCTCAAGAATTTTTATCACTTAATCTTAGTAAATTAAATATTGATTTACAATTTGAGAATGTAATTAAACAACGACTTGATGAAATACAAAAATCTTTAAAAAGCAAAGCTTATTTATCAGTGATTTTTTTGTGTGGAAGTACTCTTGAAGGCTTACTACAAGATAAAGCAATTAAAAATATGAAGGACTATAATACTTCAAAATCTATACCAAAAGATAAAAATGGGAAAGTACTGGTATTTGATAAATGGACTTTAAATAATTTTATAGATGTTTCTTTTGAATGTGGATTTATAGAGCATGACATTAAAGAATATAGTCATTCATTAAGAGCCTTTAGAAATTATATACATCCAAGAGAACAAGCACTATATAATTTTAATCCAGATAAATATACAGCTAAAATAAGTTGGCAAGTTTTACAAGCTACAATTGCTAGTTTAAGTGGACAAAGAAATTAGATAATGATAAATAACTCCAATATCCTAATCTACCAAACCCACAACGGCAACATAAAAGTAGATGTACACTTTGAAGATGAAACTTTATGGCTCTCTCAATCTCAAATCTGTGAAGTGTTTGGTAAAGCAAAATCAACTATTAGTGAACATATAAAAGCTATATTTGAAGAGGGTGAATTAGATACTGTTTCAACTGTTCGGAATTACCGAACAGTTCCAATAGAAAGAGGTTGAAGTAATGGATGAACAACAAAATTTTGTGATTTTTAAAACTACTACTGCTAAAGTAAATGTAAATGTATTTTTTCATGAAGAGACTGTATGGCTTACTCAAAAAGGTATAGCAGAACTTTTTGAAACAACATCTCAAAATATTACCTTACATATTAAAAATATATTTAAAGATGGTGAACTTGATGAAGTCTCAACATGTAAGGAATTCTTACAAGTTCAAAAAGAGGGTAGTAGAAATGTTCAACGAAATAGAAAATATTACAATTTAAAAGCTATAACAGCAATAGGATATAGGGTAAACTCTCATCGTGCGACAGAGTTTAGGAAGTGGGCTACAAATGTTTTACATGAGTACATCATCAAAGGGTTTACTATGGATGATGAGAGACTTAAGCAAGTACATCATTTTGGTATAGACTATTTTGATGAACAACTAGATAGAATCCGTGAAATCCGTATTAGTGAGCGAAGATTTTATCAAAAGATCACAGATATATATGCACTGAGTGCAGACTATGATGTGAAAGATGAGACTACAAAAGAGTTTTTTACAACAGTCCAAAATAAAATGCACTGGGCTATTTGTGGCAAAACAGCAGCAGAAATTATTTACAGTGAGGCTGATGCTACTAAAGTATATATGGGACTTAAAACATGGAAAAATGCCCCAGATGGTAAAATTTTAAAAAATGATGTCTCAATAGCAAAAAATTATTTGAATGAAGAACATATAAATCAACTTAAAAGAGTTGTATCAGCTTATCTTGATTTAGCAGAAGATAGAGCAATTCGTGGCATAGTTATGAATATGAAAGATTGGGTAATATATTTAGATAAATTTTTAGCATTATCGGATTATCCTATTTTACTAGACAATGGAAAAGTATCAGCACTTGAAGCAAAACTAAAAGCTCATGGTGAATATGAAAAATATAGAGTTATACAAGATAAACAGTATATAAGTGATTTTGATAAACTTTTATTAGATATGGATATAAAATAATGGCAAAATTTACAGAAGAAAAACT
>JAMOMG010000098.1 GCA_027068695.1 Flavobacteriaceae bacterium | reverse complement strand
CCTTCTAAAAAACAAACCTGATTCACTTGTCCATCAGTTTCATAAGGTTTGTCAGGTTTGAAAAAAGGAGTATCTAAACGGTCAATTATTTTTGAAGGATTATTTTTATCAAATAATACTTGACCGGCTGCATACGTATTAGGAGCTAATTTGAGATCGCCGTCTTCAGTACTATTCTTGCTATTGTAAATTAATAATATTCCTTTATCAGTAATAATTGCTGGAGGCCCAGGCTCTATCAGGTAGCTATCAAATTTACCTTTTCGGGTTTTTAATACTGGTAATAAATCTGGAACTTCTGCACTATGTCCAATCAATTTTTCTTTAGAAAAGGAAGAAGATAGGTTACGTTCTATAGGGGTCCAATTAATTAAATCATCTGAGTGTGCTAGAAAGATATTAGACTCTCCAAAATACATCCAATACTTTCCATTTATTTGCGTTGCTATCATTTTATCTCCTACTTGTTTACAAACTATAGAGCCAGCTTTTGACCATACTTTAGCATATTTTCCATTGTAAGCCTTTTTAAAAATAGAGCCATGCTTGGTCCATGATAAAAGATCTGTAGAAGTTGCAATAAAAAGACGAGCTTTATCTCCGTTCCATGCGGTATATGTTAAATAATAGGTGCCTGTTTCACTCTCTACAATACGAGGATCTTCACAACCTCCTTCCCATTCAAATTTTTTAACGTAATCATTTTCTGGGTATAATACAGGGTTAGGTAGCCTGTTAAAATGCAAGCCGTCTTCACTAATAGCTAAACCTAAACGCGAAGTACCTTTGTGTTTCCCAACAAAGTCTTCAGCTCTGTACAACATATAAACTTTATTGTCTTTTACAATAGTGGCAGGATTAAAAACATCTTTTCCTTCCCATTTTACTTTCGTATTTCTTATTGGGCATAAGAATTTAGTATCAGTTTTAGGTTCAAGGATGGGATTTAGGCTATCTACTTTTACAAAAGAAGTTAATGCCCAAGATTTGTTAACTTGTTCTTTTTTTATTTTGGGTTGTTTTTTATTATTGCAGGATATAAGCATTATACCAATTGAAATAATGAATGTAATTTTTTTTAAAAACATAGGGTTTAATATTTTTTAATTTATAGTTGTTCAAAAATAGTTGGGATAAAAAAACTAAATACTAAAATTGCAACAAAAAATAGCGTTAGAATATATACCTCTTTTATGAGGAAATCTGATTTTTTAACAGAAAAACGTATCCCTGAAATACTTTTTATTTTTATATTTTTCGTGAAGAAACTTACAGTATATGCTACAATAAGAGTAATAATTACTCCTGTGAAATTAAGCCAAATCCAAAAAATATGTATGCCTAAATTTATATGAAACATCTCTTGTATTGTTTTTGAAAGAATTAAATTGACTATAACGGCAATAATTATTCCTACATTCATACCAATATGATTGACTTTTTTTGAGAAAAAAGCCAATAAAAAGGTAACCAATACCGGCCCGTAAAATACAGAGCCAATTGCATTTATAATTTCAATAACAGCACTTTTGCTTCCTCCAAAAAGAAATGCCGCTGCAATACAAATAACTCCCCAAAAAACAACTGCAGATTTAGAAAGCATCATGTATTTTTTAGAAGTCAACTTCTTTTTACCTCTATTAAAAAAATCTTCAACTGTAACTGCTGATAATGAATTTACTGTAGAACTTAGAGATGACATTGCTGCAGAGAGAATACCAACCATTAATATACCTATTAAACCATGTGGTAAATATTTTATAATAAACACAGGAATCATCAAATCTGTTTTTATACCATTTGTAGCAAACTCTTCTGGAAAGTTTTTTTGGGTTGTGTCAATTATATCTTGAAGAAAATCCGGTGCTAAAGTTACTAATCCACCTACCATAAGTCCCATTACGCAATACACGAACACTACAGGGAAACGTAAAAGCCCATTGGCTAATAAAAGAGTTCGTATCGTTTTTTCATTTTTTGCAGATAATAGTCGCTGTGCTTGAGTTTGATCACAACCATAATACGATACATATAAAAAGAAGCCACCAATAAGCATTGGTAATAAGCCATATTCATTACCTTCACCAATACCTAAATTATAATTGATAACTTGTAATCTTTCAGGGTCAAACCCTTGTGTTAAACCTCCATGTTCTTGTAAAATGTTCCAAGCAAAAAATAAACAAATAATTAAGCCTGAAAATAATATAATCATTTGAATAGCATCTCCCCAAACTACAGCTTTCATACCTCCCTGCCAAGAGTAAATGATGGTTATTATACTAATTATTAAAATTGTGTAGATAAAATCTATATTTAAAACGGCCTGTAAAATAATAGCAATAGTATATACCATTACACCTGTTCCTAAAGCACGACTAATTTGGAAAACAATACTTAAAATCAATCGTGTTGAAGTACTAAATCTTTTTTCGACAAATTCATAGATACTTATTACACCAGAGCGAAATAATGGGGGTATAATAACTATCATAATAAAAATCATAGCCAATGGTACTGCAAATTCAAAAGTTAACCATTTCATTCCGCCACCTAATTTTAGCCCTACAAATGCAGGAGCTGAAATAAAGCTAATAGCAGACAGTTGTGTGGCCATAGTTGATAGACTTAAAGGAAACCATCCTAAATTTTTACCACCCAAAAAATAATCTTTAGAATTTTTATTTTCTTTAAAAAAGAAGCCCATTCCTAAAAAGAAAATAATATACCCTATAATTATGCTATAATCTAACCAGTTCATATACTTTATTTTTCATGTAATAAATCTATTATTAAAGCAGCGGTCCAAGAAAAATTAGAACCACCATAACCGGCATTACCTTCCTTTTTCCTTGCGTCAAAATATTCATAAAAACCAAATTTTTTAACCAAAGTAATAGAGTCATCTTTTACTTTTTGAGCTTTATCATCAAAGCCATACTGTTTTAATCCTTTATATAAAATCCAATTTAAGTTTATCCAAACTGGACCTCTCCAATACTTTTTTGGATCGTATCGTTCATTTGAAGGATCAAATGA
>JAMOMG010000097.1 GCA_027068695.1 Flavobacteriaceae bacterium | reverse complement strand
ACATATTTTAAAGCCCATACCACTATTCCATTTCCAAAAGTTAAAAATAGAAAGCCTGCAATGGTTGTATTTAACAATTGTTTTTTGGTAATGGTTAACTTTATTCCTAGAACGAAAGCAATTAAAAAAATTAAAATACCTGCACTAATAAACCGTACAGATGCTAACATAAATGGAGGTAATTCAGTTACGGCAATTTTATTAAGCAAATAAGTAGACCCCCAAATTACATAAATTGAGAAAAACGAAATAATAATAAGTATGGTATTTCGTGATTTAGCCATCTTTATTTTAACTCTTTTTTTAAGAAAATTATATGTTTAATTACTCTTCTGGAGGTCTTCCGTGAATTTTTTCAAAATCAGAATCAAAATTATCTCTTAAATACAAGCGAAGCTTTGTTCTATAATCTTCTTTTAACCAAGTCACAAAGTTATGCGTGCTTCTACAAATACATTTTGTATAGCGTTCTATTCTGTAATCAATATCATCTCCCAATTTTTTTGACAGTTCATAAGCATCATATACATCTTCACTATTTTCAATGCATATTTGTGCATGTTGTTTTATAGAACGCTCGAGAACTACCTTTGATGATTCACCTTTACTCACAGATTCGATATACATTTTTTTAATATCAAAATAAACTTCTTGTGATTTTGAGAACTCCTCTCTTAACTCAGAAGGCATTTCATATTTAAAATTACTTTCAAGCTCTTCATCACTTAAAATTTTATCTAAATAATAATTTGGAGATTTAAATATTTTTTGCCAGTCTAAATCTGCTCCCCAAGGACCAAAACGATGCATGTTATTACCTAAGTCTATTACTGTAAAAGTATCTTTGTTTTTTAAAATACGAGATCCTCTACCAATCATTTGATAATAGAGACCTAAAGATTTTGTTGCTCTGTTTAAAATAATAGTATTTACTGTTGGTTCATCAAAACCCGTTGTTAAAATACTTACAGAAGTTAATATAGCATGTGGAGTTTCCTTGAACCATTTTAACACCATTTTTCTATCTTTCTTACTATAGGTGTTATCTAAATGAGCAATAGGATACCCTGCTGCTTTAAATGTTTGATAAACTTGGATTGAAGTATTAATTCCATTGTTGAAAATTAACGTTTTCTTTCCTTTTGAATGAATTTCGTACGCATTTACTAATTTACCCAACATTTCATTATTGGTGTATAAATCTTCTGAAGATTTTACGGTGTAATCTCCGTTAGCTCCAACTTCTAAAGAAGTTAATCCAACATTGTAAGAAAATATTTCAGCACGAGCTAAAAATTCGTTTTCAATTAAGGATTCTATCGTTTCACCAACAATTAGCTCATTGTAGTTATCCTTCATTGGAAGTTTAATATTGGAACTTAAAGGTGTTGCTGTTACTCCTAAAATAAATGATTTTGAAAAGAAATCGAATAATTTGGTGAATGAATTGTAATGTGCTTCATCAATAATTACTAATCCTATATCAGAAATATCAAATTTATCGTCATTTAACCTATTATTTAAGGTCTCAACCATAGCCACAAAACAGCTATAATTACTTTGATCGTCTAAATTTGCTTTACTGTCAACTACCTTATTTGTCACCTCAAATTCAGTAAGCATATTTGATGTTTGTTTGCACAATTCAATTCTATGAGTTAATACCAATGCTTTTTTCTTATGATGCTTTAGGTATTGTCGTACTAGTTCAGAAAAAATAACTGTTTTCCCTCCTCCTGTTGGTAATTGATATAATAAATGGTAGTCTTCCGGAGCTTCATCAAAACTTTTAAAAATTTTGCTAATTGCAGCTTTCTGATAACTGTAAAGGTCTTTTCCTACTTTTCTTTCTTCTAGTTCTAAAGTTTTTTCGGACACGTGTTATTGGCTTTTGGTAAGTTGCAAAAATACTGCCTTTATTAGGTTTTAAACAACTAATTGTCAGTAAACTTTATCAACAATTTAATAACGGGTTAATATACAGGTGTTTACGTATTGTTTTAAATATAATATGTGATATAAAAATATTGAAAAATGATTAACTGGTACAGCAGCTTAATTTTGAAATATCTTTACCAAAGGTAATAGCGGCTAATTTTACACCTTCACTTAAGGTTAAATACGGGTAAAAATTTTCAGCCAATTCTTTTACGGTAATTCCGTATTTTATGGCCATACTTAACTGTTGAATGAGTTCTCCTCCTTCTGGAGCAATAACTCGAGCACCAATTAATTTATCGGTTTTAATATTTCTAATTAACTTTATAAAACCTCTTGTATCATTTGCCACAATGGCTCTAGGTATATCTTTTAACTGAATTTTAGAAACCTCAAAAGGAATTCCTCGTTTTTCAGCCGTTATTTCATCTAAACCTGCTCCTGCTATTTGTGGATCAGTAAAAACTACCCAAGGTAAAGAAGAATAATCAACGGTTCTATTTTCTTCTGTAAAAGCATTTGTTACAGCCGTACTCCCTTCGGTTGCAGCAGTATACACAAAAGAAGGTGTATTTATAACGTCTCCTGCAGCATAAATATTTGATAGGTTCGTTTCCATCATACTATTCACAATAATATGTCCACTTTTATCAAGATTCAAAGTTGTATTTTCAAGTCCAAGTTTAAACGTATTTGGTTTTATTCCTGTTGCAATTAAGATTCTTCCAGGTTCTTCAAATAAGGCTATAGAACCATCTGGACATTTACAATGAATACTTATTTTAGTGCCCTTATTCTCAAATTTTAGAGCTCTATAATTTGGGTAAATTTCAATTCCTTCATTTTTTAGTTGAGTTTCTAAAACATCAGTTATATCTTTTGTTTCACTGCGTAAAGGCCTGTTTGTAAATTCTATAATTCGTATTTTTACGCCTAAACGGTTGTATGCCATTGCAATTTCCAGCGCAATATAACCCGCTCCCATAATAGTTAAACTTTTAGGTTTTTCTTCTAAATCAAATAAAGTAACATTGGTTAAATAATCAATATCATTTAACCCTTCAATAGTTGGAATATTTGTAGTTGATCCAGTTGCAATTATAAA
>JAMOMG010000096.1 GCA_027068695.1 Flavobacteriaceae bacterium | reverse complement strand
CATCCAACAAAAGGGAGTTATGATAAAAATACAACGGCAAGCAAATACAAAACAGGAATTCAACTATTTACAAAAGCAGCTGTTAAAAACCTAGAAAAACCAACAATTACTGTCGTTTTAGATACCATAATAGGTAATGATAGAAAAGTTATTTTAAGTATTTTATCAAATAGAAACGCAAATAAAGTTGAAATAATAACCAAAACACCTATTCAATTTAAATCGTTTAAGGTAAATAATGAGTCCTTAAAAAAGAAAGCAAAAGATACATATGTTTTTGAAATTACAAAAGGAACTGTAATGAGTTATTACAGAACTGATAAAAATGAAATAATTAACCTAGAATTTGTAGTTGACAGGTCTCAAAAATTAGATATTGATATATTGGAAGCAAAATACGATTTGTTTACAAATTCACAATTTAAAATAACACCTCGTTCAGAAATAATGATGCCAATGCCTTTTGTTTTGAATGATGCTACAGTTATTAAAACGAACATAACCTTCTAAAAATGAAAAAAGCAATTTTGATTATTATTTTGATAAGTTTAAGTACCGGGTGTAATCAGCAGAAAGGTAAGCAGCCTAAAAAAGAATTAATTAAAGAAACAACATATCAAAAACCTCAGTTAAATGAAAAAAGTGCTAACTATTTGTATCACTTCGCTTATGATTGTATTGATAAAGAGTATCCCAACAAATTGGGACAAGTTTTAGGTGATGCAAGTTATTTAAAAGAACCTTCAGAATTACACCCTGCATTTTATGGTTGTTTTGATTGGCACTCTTCAGTGCATGGACACTGGACACTACTTAACATTTTAAAAGAGTTACCAAATTTTGAACAACGAGATGCAATATTACAAAAACTTCAAAAAAATATTACGAAAGAAAATATTTTAAAAGAAGTACAATATTTTGATGATAATTACAACAAAACTTTTGAAAGAACTTATGGCTGGGCTTGGTTATTAAAAGTTGCTGAAACGTTAAAAGATTGGAATACTAAAGAAGCAATTGAAATGTTTGAAAATTTAAAACCTTTAGTAAATCTTGTTGAAGAAAAATACATAGAATTTTTACCTAAATTAAAATATCCAATTAGAGTTGGAGAACATCCAAATACTGCTTTTGGGATGTCTTTTGCCTTAGATTATGCAAAAAAATATTCGCCAAAATTAGAAAAAATAATTAATGAAAAAGCAAAAGAATATTATTTAAACGATAAGGGCTGTCCTATTAATTGGGAGCCTGGAGGCTTTGATTTTTTATCTCCTTGTTTACAAGAGGCTTCATTAATGTTAAAAGTTTTACCAATTGAAGACTATGTTGTTTGGCTTGATGCTTTTTTACCAAATTTTAGAAAAAACCCTTCACAGTATATAGAAGTAGCAGAAGTTACAGATAGGTCTGATGGAAAATTAGCGCATTTAGACGGCTTGAACTTTAGTAGAGCTTGGTGCTTATACGAGATGGGTAATACTTTAAAAAATAAAAAAATGATAAACCTTGCCAATAAGCACTTTAATTATAGCTATAACAAAATGGACTCTGGTGAATATGCAGGAGCCCACTGGTTAGCTTCTTTTGCTTTGTATGCTGTACTAAAAAGCAATTAATTTTTTTTAAATTGTGTAATACGCAATGTATTAGCCATACCCCTTTCCTTAACAGGCATAGATGTAATATTAATAGCGAAATCACCTTCATTTAAATAACCTCTTTGATTGGCAATGGTATTAATATCTTCAATTGTTTGGTCAGTACTTACAAATTTATCATAGTAAATACCTTTTACACCCCATAATAAATTAAGCATTGCTAAAATTCTTCTATTAGAAGAAAATACTAAAATATTAGATGTTGGTCTCCATGAAGAAATATGAAATGCTGTATAGCCAGAATCTGTTAACGTAGTAATTACCTCCGCATTAATTGAAGTTGCCATTAGTGCAGCCTGATGGCAAATTGTTTTTGAAATAAATCGCTCATTAACACATTGCACATATTCATCAGGTATTGAAATTAAAGGAGAATTTTCAACACTTTCAATAATTCTGCGCATTTGTTTAATAACTTCAATAGGAAATTCACCTACTGATGTTTCTCCTGAAAGCATTACAGCATCAGCCCCATCCATAATTGAATTTGCAACATCATTAACTTCTGCTCTTGTTGGTACTTGACTTGTAATCATAGTTTCCATCATTTGAGTAGCAATAATAACTGGAATATGTGCTTTTTTCGCTTTGAGAACTAAGCGTTTTTGAATAAGAGGTACTTTTTCCATCGGAACTTCAACTCCTAAATCTCCACGAGCTACCATTAAAGCATCACAGTGAGCAGTTAACTTATCAATGTTAGCAACGGCTTCTGGTTTTTCAATTTTAGCAATTACAGGAATTTTATAAGGAGAATTATCTTTTATTAAGGTATTCAATTCAATTAAATCATCAGGAGTTCTAACAAAAGATAAAGCTATCCAATCCATTTCCATTTTAATAGCAAATAAAGCATCTTGAATATCTTTTTTGGTTAGAGCAGGCAATGATATTTTTGTGTTAGGTAAATTAACTCCTTTCTTAGACTTTAATTTGCCACCGCGTAAAACTTTTGTGGTTACTTTTGTGTTACGGTCAGTTGCAGTAACTTCAAATAATAATTTACCATCATCAACCAAAATATGTTCGCCAACTTCTACATCTTTCGGAAAATTTTGATAAGTCATATAGGCTTTTTCAGAAGTTCCTTCACATTTTTCAGTTGTAAAAGTAAAAATATCACCAATGGTTAATTTAACTTTTTCAGCCATTTTACCAACGCGAAGTTTAGGTCCTTGCAAATCACCTAAAACAGCAACATGGAAATTACTATCTCTATTAATTTCTCTAATAATTTTAATTTTTTCTCTAACATCGTCATATTCGGCATGTGAAAAATTAACTCTAAAAACATTAACACCCGCAGCAATCATATTTTGAATAATATCTTTTGAATTACAAGCAGGTCCTAGTGTTGCTACTATTTTAGTTCGTTTTGTGTTGTTTAACATAGTTAAAATATTAGGT
>JAMOMG010000095.1 GCA_027068695.1 Flavobacteriaceae bacterium | reverse complement strand
TTTCTTTATTCAGGTATTTTAAGGTCTAATAAAACATCTGTCCCTTTTTTGTTGAGTTCTAATTTAAAAGTATCATAATCATACCTAATATTATGAATAATTTCTTCACTTGTTTTTAATGAGAATTGATCTCTTTTTTCAATAAAAGCTTGAATACTAGTGGCAGAAATAGAAGCTATAAATTCTATATAATATGTATAGAGAGGGTTGTTTTGACTATGTGCATTATGAACAATTTTGTTTCTTATTCTGTATAGATAAACTAATTTTTCAAAAACTAATTTTTCAAATTTTTCTATTAAATCTAAACATTTTTTAGTATCTAAAAAGATTTCTTGTAAAAACCCTAGTTGTTCATAAAATAATGTACTTTCATCTAGATTAGATTGAATAGAATCGATATTATCAATTAATTTTTTTAAATATAGTGTCTCTCCTTTTTTAGAGTTTAAACCTATTGTATCTTTTAGTGAATTTGGTAGGGTAATTTGTTTTTGAAAGTTCGTAATACCGTCTAGTTTAGAATAATGTTTCCAAGCAAAAGTATATATATATTTTTTAGCTAATAGTTTGGAAACAACTTCAAATATAACTTTTGGGGTACTTTGACTTTTGACGTCAAAAATATTTTCAAGTACTACCCAATGCCAAAGTATTTTTTCATGATTGTCATTTGACTCAATTGCTTTTCTTTTCCAGTGTATAGATTCTAAAATCTTTTTATCAATGGTTAACATTCTATTCTCATCTACTTGTCTTGCATAAAGCAGGTTATTATATTTTGAATTTTCTAATTCTAATGAATCTCTAAAAGTCATAAACTCTAAAGGCTTAAAAAAATCTCCTCCCCTTTGTTCTCCATCTTCATCAATAACAAAATATTGAGATGTATTTATTGTGAGCGGTACTTTATAGTCGGGATATTTTGAAGCAATGATATCTAAGGCATTTTCCAATATATGCAAGGCTTCTTGCCTTGCATATTCTGTATCAATAATTTTTAGTGTAACGGCTCCATTACAATATATATTCTCTTTTAGCTCTTCTTTAGAAAAAAATTCATCAAAAGGTTCTTCTGGATTGGTAAAAAGTTTTGTTGTTTTAGGGTTGTATATTTGAACACCACCTATTGTGATATTTACGTCATCACCTTTTAAACCCTTAACTTGAAATACAAATCTTAATTTTTCCGGCTTTTTAGTGAAATAATTGTTTATTGCAAGTATTCTTTCTCTACATGTTAAATTATCTAAATACTCTTGTAGCTTTTTTTGGCACGCTTGAAATTCAGAACTGGAAGTTTTCCATTTATTACATCGTATATTATGAGGAAAGTCTGTATATAAAATACCATTAATTATTTGATAACGATTAAAAAGATCATCCATTATTTTGGTGATTGTGTCATCGCTATATTTTTTATGTATCAATTCAAATATAATAAGGTTCGTTAAGTGCTTTATTTTTTTTGTATTTATTTCGGAATCATTGGTTAGTAACTCTGTTAACTCTTCAACTGCTCTTTTTCCTAATATGAAGTTTTCTAGTTTTTTTTCAGCAATTTTTAAAAGATGTACAAGGTAACTATAATCATCTTGTTTGCTAAACTGCTGTTGAATTAAGGTTAAAGTAGGTTTGATGAAAGTTAAAGTTTCCAAATCCAATCTGCTAAATTCATTAATTTTATCTATAAAAAAACTTTTATTATCACGATTAGATAAGTTTTTTCTTTCTATTTCCTCAATGAATTCTTTAAATAGTTCTCTAGGGTTGTAAAGGATAGAATGAACCAATTCTTTTTCTATACTATTATTTTTACGTGTTAAATCTTTCCAGTAATCTTTAAAATATTGAATTTTAATTTCTGTTCCCTCACGCATCACTTCCTCCGTCATAAAGCATATTCATCACCAGCTTGATGATAATCGCTTTTTGTTCAGGTTGTGACTGAGCCACTAACAGAGCAATAGAGGCGAGAGCATTATCGTTTATTTTTGGCTCGCTGTTTGGTTTGTGTAAAAGGTTGTTTTTATGCAAAAAGAGTACAAACAGGTAAGCACCTATGCGCTTATTTCCATCATTAAACGGATGCCCTTTAATGATGTAGTAAAGAAGGTTTGCCGCTTTTGCTTCCAGTGACGGTAAGAGGTCAGCGCCTCCAAAACTTTGGTAGATGTTTAAAAGATTTCCTTTAAATTCACCTGCTTTTTCCTGCCCAAAAAGTTCTGTTGCCTCCCCTTTTTTTATGAGGGTTCTTTTTAGCTCTGCTATGGCTTCTTTTGCCTCATCGTAACCGAGTATAAACTTTTCTTCTTTGGTGCGTGAGACTTCTTCTAAACTCTGCTCGTCATACCCCTGAAGTAGAGCCCAACTTTTAGCATAGTTGCTTACAATTTCTACAAATCCTTTGGCTTCAGAGGTGCTTAACTGATTGTTTTGTAAACTTTGTTGTATAAGCTGTATGGTTTTGTTTAGCTCATCTAGTTTTTGTTGTTGAAGTTTTTTTTGATTAAGAGTATATCCTTTTATAAGGTGGTCTTTTAAAATAGTTGTTGCCCATTGTCTAAATTTAATAGCTTTAGCAGAATTTGTTCTATATCCAACAGCCAAAACGATGTCTAAACTATAAAACTTTACAGGTTTGTCTGAATTTGCAATGTGCATTTTTTGCACATTGCTTTCTTCATCTACTTCTTTATTTTTTAAAATATTATTTATATGTCTTGTTACTACCGTTCTATTTTTATCAAAAATCTCTGCTATCTGCTTTTGACTTAGCCAAATACTCTCATTTTCAACCGTAGTTTTTAACTCAACATTTCCATCTTCATAAATTACCATATCACTCATCAATAACCTTTACCAAGCTCTCATAGTTCGAGACTTGCAAAATTATATCATTTTGCTACGCTAGGGTTTTAGAAATATTGCATTTAGTATATGAAAAAATAGAAGTATGAAAGAAACGATGTAAAAGAAGATTCAACAAATATGGCGCGGTGGACGAGACTCGAACTCGCGACCCCCTGCGTGACAGGCAGGTATTCTAACCAACTGAACTACCACCGCA
>JAMOMG010000094.1 GCA_027068695.1 Flavobacteriaceae bacterium | reverse complement strand
TATAGAGAAAACAAATGAAAGTTACTTCGTTAGAGGTGAAGGAATGATAAAATCTCTTGATGATATTAGAACTATTGTAGTTAAAAATGTTGAAGGAATACCTATTTTAATGCAAGATGTTGCTGAGGTTAAATTTGGTTTTGCTAACAGATTTGGTGCAATTACAGGTAATGGTGAAGGAGAAAAAGTATTAGGACAAGTAATGATGCTTAAAGGAGGTGATTCAAATAGAGTTATTGAAGCAGTTAAGCAACGAGTAGAAGAAATTCAAAAAACATTACCAGAAGGCGTTTATATAAATGGTTTTTTAGAACGAAGTGAATTAATAGGGAAAACAACTTTTACCATTGCTGAAAATTTAATTTTGGGAGTTATCATTGTTATTTTTGTAGTAATCTTATTATTAGGAAGTTTCAGGTCTGGATTGGTTGTTGCCTCAGTAATTCCTTTATCGTTATTATTTACACTCTCTATGATGTATATTTTTGGAGTTGATGCTAATTTAATGAGCTTGGGAGCCATTGATTTTGGAATTATAATAGATGGAGCAGTGATTATTGTAGAGTTTATTGCTTTTAAAATTACAAGTAATAGAAAAGAATTAGTAAAGCTTTCAAAAATTGACAGACAAGATAGTATTGATAAAATTACTTACGATAGCAGTTCAAAAATGATGACTTCAGCCGTATTTGGACAACTTATTATATTAATTGTATTTATACCAATTTTATCATTAAGCGGTGTTGAAGGAAAAATGTTTAAACCAATGGCTATGGCATTTAGTTTTGCTTTAATTGGCGCCATGTTTTTATGTTTTACATACGTACCTGTAATTTCTTCAATTTTTTTGAAACCTGAAAAAGTAACAAAAAATAATATATCAAAACGTTTAATGTCATTTTTCATTAGGTTGTATGAGCCAACAATTAAATGGGCATTAAAAAATAAAAAAAGTGTAATTGTAGCTTCAATTGCATTATTAATAGGAACAGGTATCATTTTTAGCAAAATGGGAGGAGAGTTCATACCAACGTTAGATGAAGGAGATTTTGTAATTCAACCTGTTTTAAAAACAGGAACATCTTTAACAAAGACAACGGAGATTACCACACAAATTGAACAAATTTTATTAGATAACTTTCCTGAAGTAGCTCAAGTAGTTTCACGTATTGGAGCGGCAGAAGTTCCTACCGATCCTATGTCTATGGAAGAAAGTGATGTGATTATTAAATTAAAGCCAAAAGGAGAATGGGTTTCTGCAAATTCAAAAGATGAATTAGCAGATAAGTTTAAAGAAAAACTATCTATAATTCCAGGCGTTGATTTTGAATTTACACAACCTATAGAAATGCGTTTTAATGAGTTAATTACGGGTGTTAGAGCTGATGTTGCAATTAAAATATTTGGTGAAGATTTAACTATTTTGGCAAGTAAAGCAACTGAAATTAAACAAAAAATAGCCAATGTTGAAGGAGCATCAGATATTATAGTTGAAAAAATTGATGGATTACCTCAAATGACTGTTTCTTATGATAGAAAAAAAGTATCTCGTTATGGCTTAAACATTAAAGATTTAAATCAGGTAATTTCAATGGCTTTTGCGGGAGAAACTTTAGGAAGTGTTTTTGAGGGAGAAAAGCGATTTGATTTGGTTGTAAGAATGCAATCGGGTTATAGAAAGAATATAAATGGCCTTAAAAATTTATATGTTGATGCTCCTTCTGGGAATAAGATTCCTTTGCATGAATTGGCAACAATTGAATATACAAAGGGGCCTGCAAAAATATCAAGAGACAATACCAAAAGGCGTATTGTTATAGGTGTTAATGTTAGAAATAGAGATATGGAGTCTGTTGTTGAAGATATTCAAAAAATAATAGAAAAAGAAGTGAAATTACCTGTTGGATATACCATTTCCTATGGTGGGCAGTTTGAAAACTTGAATAGTGCAAAAGCACGATTAAAAATTGCACTTCCAATTGCGTTATTTCTAATTTTTATTCTATTACATTTTGCATTTAAATCTATAAAAGAAGCTCTAATGGTGTTTTCGGCAATTCCTTTATCAGCTGTTGGAGGTGTACTTTTTCTTTGGATAAGAGATTTACCATTTAGTATATCAGCGGGTGTTGGATTTATAGCTTTATTTGGTATTGCTGTTTTAAATGGAATTGTACTTATTGAACATTTAAAAGAATTAAAAGAAAGAGGAATGGATGATATAAATGAACGAATAATATTAGGAACAAAAGAACGCTTAAGACCCGTTATTTTAACAGCAGCTGCAGCTGCACTTGGTTTCTTACCAATGGCAATATCAACTAATGCAGGAGCCGAAGTTCAAAGACCACTAGCTACGGTTGTTATTGGAGGTTTAGTAACAGCAACAATTTTAACCTTAGTAGTATTACCCGTTTTATATGCTATTTTTGACACTAAAGAGTTTAAAATTAAAAGAAAAAATAAATTTAAAATAACAATATTTTCTTTACTTATTTTAAGCCCAATAATAGCTTTTTCACAAGCAAAACCAATATCTTTAAATGAAGCTATTTCTTTAGCTATAGATAATAATAAAGAACTTAACATTAGGCAATTAGTAGTTAATAAAGATAAAAAGTTGATTAATGGTGCTTTTGATATTGAAAAAACAAAATTGTATTATACTTATGACGAAACTAATTTAGGAATAGATGGTAAACCTTTTGAAACTTTTGGTATTGATCAAACAATAGAATTTCCTACAGTATACTTTGCTAAAAGTAAAGTAGCAAAAATCAATACTAATTTGTCTGATTTAAATTATAAAATAGCAAAAGAAAACTTAATAAAAAAAGTATCAAAATTGTATTATACAATTGTTTATTTGAATCAAAAAAAGAAATATTTAGCTCATATAGATAGTTTGTATAAGAATTTCTCAATAGCAGCAAAACGAAAATTTGAATTGGGAGAATCAAATTATTTAGAAATGATTATTTCTCAATCAAAACATAAGCAATTTGAAGTACAATATAATCAACTTCAAAATGATATAAATATTACTTATGAAAGTTTTAACTTATTACTTCAAACAGATAGAGTAACAAGTGTAAAAGATATAAGCTTAACAAAAGT
>JAMOMG010000093.1 GCA_027068695.1 Flavobacteriaceae bacterium | reverse complement strand
AGGTTTTGTTGGATGTTTTATTTTTCAAGAATATGTAAATACTCATAAGTGCTATTTGCTTTATGATTTCTATTTTCAGTTTTATCAGCTTTGAATCTTTGATATTCTTTTGTTTCTAAACTATATTTTCCATATTTTTGCATAATTGTTTCAACATCAGATTTACTCATTAATCCTTCATTATTATAACTTAAAAATATATATTTAAATTTTGCATTTTTAATTAAATCCTCAAAACTATTATGTACTTCACCTTTTTTACAATAATTTGAACGAGTATATTCTCTTAATCCAGTTTTACCCTTTGGAATAAAACTATCATATTTAGTAATTGTATTTAACATATGATAGTTAGAACTATATTGTCTTTGATTATATGGCGGATCTAAATATAAAATATCTCCACTTATTTCCTTTATTAATTCATTACTATCCATATTGAAAACTTGATGAGAATTGTCATTCTCTATGAAATGAGCTGGCTGTAAAATTAAGTCTTTTGAAGCAGATTTTTTAATATGTTTTAAAAATGCACCATAAACAGAGGCAGTATTTGCCACTTTATCCGCACTTTCAAGAAGTGAAGCTAATAAAAAATAATACAAATTAGAATTAATTTTACTAGTATCTTTCCACTCTCTTATTTTAGTTCTAATAGTATCTATTTTTTTACCATTTTCATCATTAAAATATTGTCTTTCACTTCCGCTACCCATACAATAATTTCGATATATAAATCCATTATCTAGTAAAGGTAAATTATTTAGCTCTTCAATATATTTTTCTTTATCTTGTATTTCTTCATGGTTTTCTATATAATTTTTATTTAATACATAACTATAATGTTCTAAATCATTACTTATAACTTGTTTTACTTCTTTTTTAAAAGTTCTACCGACTATTCCTGTTCCAGCAAATATATCACAAAATATTTTTTGAGATAAATCATTTCCAACTACTTTTTTAACTTCTTCATTTATCCAAGAAGATAATTTAAATTTTGAGCCTATATAATTCATTTCTTATCCTCACTTTTAACTTCAATAATTTCTAAAGGAGTAACACCTAAAAAATTTGCTAATTCAACTACATTACTTTTTATAGGATTGAATTTATCTGATAAAATATTAGATAATTGATTTTTAGATACTCCTAACATTTCTGCTAATTCAGTTTGTGTATTTATTTCTTTTTTTGCCATAAGTTCTTTCACCTTAAATTTATTAATATTCAAAATCATACCTTATAAAAACTTAATATACAAATATTTTATTAACTTTATCAAAATTAATAATTAACTTTCTTGTTTAATTCTTCTCTCCATTTATATGGGTCATACCAAAAACAACCGATACAACCAGCTTTATCACCTTTAGATTTCCCTTGCCATTTTTTATTACCTTTATACCAAAAATAAATACCAGGAAAATTACCTCTAATATTTTCTTTAACACATTTTTCACATTGTCTTGATTTTAATAAATTGTTACTTCTTGTAAGTAAAATAAATTTAGATTTTATTTCATTTTCACTCATTGAAGTTTTATTTTCTTGTTCATTTTTTTCCCATCTTACTTGTGGAAATTTATGGTCTACCTCAAGTTCTTTTGTTGGAAATTGTCTTAAAAATAAAGCTTCTTCATTTTTATATAATACTTTTATTTTTTTAGATAGCGACTGTGGAATACCAGCACGAATAGTCGTATCCTCTAAAATGTTTAAGGCTTTTAACTTTCTGTGTACGGTTTTATTATTACAATTTGTACAAGTAATTTTTTTATACCAATTACCTTTTTCATCAATATCTAATTGAAGTCCCTGCTGTCTCCATACTTGCCATGTTTTAGCTTGTCCTGATTTTAATTCACATTTTGTACAATGCCATTTTAAATCTTTTAAGATTTCCCAATCATTGTGTGATGTTGTATTTATTTTAAATGGATTAGTTGTCATTATCTGTATTAAACCCATTTACTCTTACTTTAAGAAGAGGTCTACCTTTGCTTTTTCCATATTCTTTTTCTACGATATAGTTTTCTGATAAATCAGATTTATTTCTAGACCAACTACTTCCATTAGTAACATTTAATTCTTCATATCCTAAAGGAGTATCCTTAACATTTACCCATTCTGATACTCCATCATTATTTGGATTTGCTAATTTAATAAATAATTTTCCTAGCCTTTTATCTGTTCCCATTCTAAAACTCTTTTTTAAAAACATGAATATATTCATGTTTAAATATATAATAATCACTATTTAAAGCTCTATATCTCCAAATACCACCAACACCAAGTTTTCCACGATTACCCTCAATATTTTTAATAATTGTACCTTTTAATTTTACTTTAAAATTTCTTTTTATCATATCCATACAATAAAATCCAAGTGGAATTACTTCGCTATTTTTATAAACATCACCAATAACAATAGCAAAATATCTTCCTTTATCTAAGTACTTTAATATATTTTCACAAATAATTTTAAATTGTTTTACAAAATCGTGGATATTATCAATTTGTGATAAGTCATCTTTATTTTCAGTAAATTTAACTATATCCATATATGGTGGGTGCATAAGTACAAATTGTACATTTTTAGAATTAAACTTTTTATTTGCATTCCCTATATTTTCATTAACTTGCGCTTCATCTAATGAGTTGCAATAATTTATATAAAAATTTTCTTTGTAATTTCCGTCATTCATACTATTATTTACATAGTCTAACATTTCTGGATTTATATCAAATCCTACATATTTACGATTTAATTTTTCACATTCAAAAAGTGTTGTACCACTTCCCATGAATGGTTCTAGTATTATGTCATTTTCTTTTGTATATCTTCTAATTAATTGGTTTGGAACTTGAGGTATAAAATTACCGTGATAAATATTTTTGTGTTTATCACTTTTATCTCTTTCGCTTATCATCCAAAGTGAATCTGTATTAATATCAAGTTCTTTCCAATTTTGCATATCTAAATCATTATGTTTCATATTGACATGTTATCTAAAGAATTCCATGTTTTGGATAAAGTGAATTTGTAATGATAGCTAGTCATTTAACGATTCAATTGAAAAATATGTAGCTGTTCACAATCGTGATAATATATATCAT